>JAYENS010000032.1:0-2659 GCA_034722215.1 Nanobdellota archaeon | reverse complement strand
CCAAGAGAATTAGGAAACGCGATTGTTTCATCTATAGAAACTTTATTCTTTTTTCCGAATCCCAAAGTTGTGGTAATTTTTTCTCCCACTCCATCAATAGTTAAAATGGCTGATTCGTTAAAAGGGCTTAATAGATAAGAGCTTGCAGCATGGCTTAAATGATGATCCATAAAAATAACTTTTGACTTTAAACCTATCTCCCTAAATTTTTTAATTATTGCTTTATTTGTTTTTTTATTTTTCCATGAATCATGAAATTTGGAATATGATTCATAATCGGAAAATGATTTATTGAAAGATTCTTTTATTCTTTTTAATTTCTCTTTAGGGTTTTCAAAAAATACAATTAAATCTATTTCTTTTTGTTTTGCTTCTTTGATGCAGTAATTTATTGAATTTAAAGGAAAACTGTTATCATGTTTTACCCTAGTAAATCTTTCTTCTTCTGCAGCCGCAATTATTTTTCCATTTTTCAAGATACAAGCAGAACTGTCGTGAAAATATGCGGATGCCCCCAAGATTGTTGGATCTTTTTTTATTTTTGGGATTTTAATTGAAGAATTTTTATATTTTTTCCACCCAGGGCTATCTTCCTTAAGTTTATTGCCTAATATTTTGTTTTCAATTCTATAAAAACAATAAAGGATTCTTTTTACTAAACTATTCACCATAAATAATAATTATAATTGGATATATATAAAAGTTACACTTTGATTTCTTTCCAAACCATGTTTACTGGGTTGAAGAACTCTTTTGTAAAATCTACAACTTTTTGTATATCAAATGGCTTACATGTATATGTGTCAAGTGTAAAAAGAGGAAATTCTAATTCTTCTTCGTATCCTTCATTTGGCGCTCTTGCATAACAATAAAAATGGGCTCCAGATGAATCCCAATGAATCCAAAATGCAGATCCTCCTCCTGGGTGTTTATCGTATCCTATTGGTTCAGTTAAAGTTTTCATCCCAGAAACTTTGCTTAATTTATTAAGATATTCTTTTATTTTTTCTGAAGGTAAAACCTCTTTTGTTGTACCTTCTATTATTAATCTCTGTCTAATTACCTTCGGTTCAACATTTTCCCATCCCATTAAAAGAATAAATTAAGATAAGTTTATATAGTTTTTGTTTTGTTTTTAATTATATGGTTAATGAAAATAAATTTGCAGATAATCCTTTTCTTATAGGACATGAAAATGTACTTTTCTCTACAAATTCGGGATTAGGCTTTGTTGTTTGCGAAGGAAAATTTCCTACAGAAGAAGATTTTATTTCATTTGAAGAAGTAGTTAAAAAAATTAAAAAAAACCAGCATTTTAAATTGATCTTGAATATGGGAGATTCGTCAACTTCTGGATGGGATAGCGATGCCATAACCAATACAAAGAAAATAAAAAATTGCAAAAAGCCTTTTTTTAATTATAAAACTTATTCAGATATATTAAGAAAAGAGGGATTTAATGTAATTAATGCCGGCGTTTCAGGTTATTCTAGTTACCAAGGAGTAAAATACACCAAACAATTATTAAAGAAATTGGCAAAGGAAAAGATTATTGTAGATTGTGTGACAATTTACTTTGGGAATAATGATTCAGTTTATAGTCCAGTTGAAGATAAATCATGTATAGATTATAAGAAACCCTCTCCTCAAAACTTATACCGAAGAGTATCAACTTTAGATTATGAAAAAAATATTCTTGAAATTATAAATACAATCCGAGAATATGGATCTGCTCCGGCAATAATTGTACCTGCTAGAAGATATGATTGGAAACCTGGGTTAAGATCATTAAAACACAAATATGAATATAAAAATGGTTTTAAAAAATTACCAGAAGGGATCCTTAAAAGAAACCTTTTGAATGCAGAAAAACAATATTTAAAAGGAAATCTGAAAAAGGCATATTCTTTAGATATTTTTTTACCTAGAATAAAAGATGATTATATTAAGATCTTAAAAAAAATATCTAGAAAACATAAAACACCCTTAATTAATATTCAACATAAAATACCTATTAATAAAACAGATAAATTATTTTGCGATTATTGTCATCCTTTAGAACATTTAAATAAAGAAATTGCAAATGAGATAAAAAAAATAGTAAAATTCAAGAAAGATAATTACTTAGAAAAGAAAAGTTTGAATAAACCTTCTGAAAATGTTTACCCATTAAATTAATTCTTGGCGAAGCCGACTATCTGTCCGAAGGACTAAGGAAATCCCCATATAAATTCAAAAACGAAGTTTTTGCTATCTAGTTTTCTTGTAAAGAAAACTGCGCGCGTCTCTCCTATTGGGTGAGGTGCACCCATTTGGTGTACCTCCTGTGAGGCAAAAAAATATTATTTCCTATTTTTTTATTTTAACTCTAGCTTGTAGGCATTCTCAAAAATTGAAACTAACATCGGGATTTAACGAAGTTTCGAACGTAGTAGAGAAAATTTGGGTGTAATGTAAGGAGCTACGAAGTGGCGACTGGAATGAAACCTCTAAACCCCTGTTAGATGACCGAAGCTACAAAGTGGCGAGGGGAAGTTTTTTTGTTTATCTAGGACAAGAAGAAATGTTTACTTAACCTTTTTTTGTTTTTTAATTCTAAAAATGTCCTTTTGATAACAAAAAAATTTCATCTAACATCGGGCTTAAGGGAAGTTTCTGG
>JAYENS010000031.1:0-2664 GCA_034722215.1 Nanobdellota archaeon | reverse complement strand
TCTTCCTTTTTATGTCAAAACTAAAACTTTTTTATTTATAAATATTTATGTAAAATTATTTTTCAGGAACCAATGCAAAAAAAGAGTAATTAGCTTCAACACTCGAAGCTATTTCTTTAACATCTTCTAATTTAACCTTAGAAATTTTCTCTTTAAATTCATAAAAATCTTCAGCATTTTTTTGATATTCTGCCATAATTAAATTAACCATTTGAACTTGAGAATCCTCCATCCCAATTTCATAATTACCTAAAATTTGTTTTTTTACTTCACTTAATTCTTTTTCAGAAATATCTTTACTAGCTTTTTCAAATTCTTTCAAAACCAATTCCTTTACCTTCTCAGTATTCTCTGGAGAAGTTCCAACATAAATAATACAAAAAGAATAATCTTTAGAAATTCCTGCCTCTCCTCTAATAGAATAAGCTAAATTTCTTTTTTCCCTTATTTCTGAAAATAACCTAGAAGATAATCCATCTCCCATTAAAGTCATCAAAACTTTAGCAGCATAAGATTTCTTATCTTTAGCCAAAGGAGTGTGAAATGCTAAAATCATATTAACCTGATCAATTCCTTTTCTTTTTTCAATTTTAGTTTCATTTTTTAATTTAATTTCTTGTGCCCCAGAATTCAGTGCTTTGGGGTATGCATCACTGCTCCCAGAATTTACTCTAAACTTTTCTTCAAAACTTTTTTCAACAAATTCAATTAATTTGTCAAACTCATAATTTCCAACGACTGTTAAAATTAAATTTTCAGGAACATAAACTTTTTTAAACATTTCAGTTAACTCTTTTTTACCTAAAGCATTCATTGTTTTTTCAGTTCCAATTAAATTGCTCGCAAAAGGTTCTTCATAAAGAAAACCTTGAATTTCATCAAAAACATAAATTCTAGGATTATCCTTTCTCATTTTAATTTCTTCAAAAATTACTTTTCTTTCTTTTTCAATTTCCTTTTCATCAAACAGAGGATTCATAATCATATCTGTTAAAACTTCTAAACCAATTTCCGCGGTTTCACTAGGCATTTTACAAAAAAAAGCAGTAATTTCTTCAGTTGTAAATCCATTTAATTCCCCTCCATTTTTTTCAATTTCAGTTGAAAGTTGTTTAGTATTTCTTGTGAGAGTTCCTTTATACAGCATATGTTCTATAAAATGACTTATTCCTTTTTCTTCAGAAGATTCATTAATACCTCCTTGTTTAACTGCATACGCCATACTTACTACTGGAATATCTCGTTTCTCAAATAAAACAGTTAAACCACTTTTCAAAACAACTCGTTTAAAATTTGTTTTCATAAGTATAAAAAAAGAAATTCTTATTTAAAGATTGCTATAACAAATAGTAAGTTAAAAAACTCATTCCAATAATTACAATTCCAATAATTATCCAATTCCAAATTTTTTCTTTTTTAACTGCTCTTTTTTCTGCTTCAATTTGCGCAGGCTCTAATTTTTTAGACTCATATTCAAAATCTTTCTGCTTTTTTAATAATTCTTCTTGTCTCTTTTTTGCTTCAGAAGAACCATCCTCTTCTAACTCAACTTTGGGTTTTTCTTCTTCTGACATAATTAAATTAATTTAAAGAAGGTTATAAATTTATTTCTTCCTAAAAATAATATAATTTTCTATTCCCGCTTCAAATTCATCAATAATTTCAATAGCAGAAAGATTTGATTTAAATTTTAACAGCAGAAAAATTTGATTTAAGAAAATTATCCCATTCATTTACAAAAACACGTTCCTCTTTAGAAATTTTAGAAACCTTAGGAATTTCATAACTAATTGGAGGTGAACAAACATAATGAATAATAATAGCTCCGTCTTCTCCCTTTTCCCCCCCATATCCTGTCATCTTAGTTTTAGGATGACCTCCGTCACCACCTTTTCCTCCAGCACCATAACATTCTCCATTTAACCCTTCAACACAATGACCTCCGTCACCACCTTTTCCATAATCCACTCCACAACCCTCCTCAATTTCAGCAGAAACTTGACCATAAGTTCCTGCTTTCCCATAAGGAGAATGTGATATATAAGTAAAAGTTCCATACATATCCTTTCCAAAACCATCTATTCCTCCAGGTTTTCCATCCATTCTTATCTGAGGACCAAGAGTCCCATTATCATAATATCTAGCAGTAGTCCTACTACCATCTTTATAAGCTCCTCCTCCTGCTTTTAATCCAGGAACACCTAATTTATGATAACCGTGGAAATCAATATAATAATAGTAGGGATCCACAATAGACCAAGTAGCTCCATACTTAAGATTAGGATTACTTTTACTCCCCCAAGCATTATATGAATCTTTCCCATTTTCCCCAGTAGAAACAGATCCTCCATGTCCTCCTATTCCTGCTTTACCTACAACTAAAGGAAGTTTTTCAGGTAAATCTTTTACTTTAAAAGTTATTAATCTATATCCTCCACTGCCTCCGCCGCCTCCGCCGCCTCCGCACCAATCATATTTTGAAAGAAAGTTATTATATCCTCTTGCTCCTCCTCCTCCTCCTGCTCCTCCAGACCAAATTTCAAAAGTAACATTTTGATTTTTTCCATATTCGAATTATACCACCATTTATTTATTTCAAATCTTATACCATCATCACTTGGATTATTTACAAACGCAACAATATCTGCCACAGTCAGAGGTTGT
>JAYENS010000030.1:0-11644 GCA_034722215.1 Nanobdellota archaeon | reverse complement strand
AATAAATTCCATATATTTTTTAATAAAAAAAGATGTTTTTTTAAATTTAGTAACTTTTTTATAATATGTTTTTCTTATTTTATTGATGATTAATGGAGAATTAGTAAAAAGGATTTCTTCTGAAATGAAAAGAGGATTAAAAGAAGCGCAAATTAAACAAATGCTTTTGTCTGGAAAATATAAAGATTATGATATTGATAAGGCCTTTAAATTTCTTAAGTTGGGAGGGAAAGATCCTGATTTGGAAGTTAAAGAGATTGAAAAAAAAGAACTTCCTACTTCTGATTCTTTGGAAGGCTGGGATAAAGAGAAAATAGAGTAATATGCTCTTTTTTTAACTAAATCTATTTAAATAAAAGACTATTCTTTTTTTTATAGGGTGATTTTACTTTGTAAAGTCATTTCAAATAACGATAAAGGAGGAAAAAAATATGGTATTAGATTTTGCAAAAGAAGCGATTCAACATTCTGAATCACATAGTATTAATTTCGATGAACTTCGAGCTGGAAAGGCTTCGATAAAAGTTTTAGGAGTTGGTGGTTGTGGTTGTAATATGATTACTTGGCTTTTTAATAAAGGAATTAATGGTGCTAATGTTATTGGTGCGAACACCGACGCTCTTCATTTGAGTGTTACAAAGGCAGATGAAAAGATTTTGATTGGTAAGGAACTTACTAGAGGTCTTGGTGCTGGAGGTAAAGCAACAAAAGGTAGAGAAGCTGCAAAAGAATCTTTAGTAGATTTAAAAAAAGCAGTAGGTAATTCTGATATGGTCTTTGTTCTTGCAGGAATGGGAGGAGGAACAGGTACTGGTGCCGCTCCGGTTGTAGCTCAATTAGCTAAGGAAACTGGTGCAGTTGTTATTGGTGTTGTTACAATGCCTTTTGAAGCAGAGAAAGCAAGAATTGATAAAGCAGAATTTGGATTGGCAGAATTAAGAGAAGTTACTGACACTTGTATTGTTTTAGATAACAATAGATTAGTTGATATTGCAGGACAACTTCCTTTAGAACAAGCTTTTGCTGTTGCTAATGAATTAGTTAGTACAATGGTTAAAGGTATTGTTGAAACTATTACATTGCCTTCATTGATTAACTTAGATTATGCTGATGTTTCTTCAATTATGAGGAACGGAGGTGTTGCAGTTATTGGTATTGGAGAATCAGATGCAACAGATCGTGTAAATGAAGCCGTAAAGCAAGCCCTTACTCATCCTCTACTTGATGTGGATTATAAAGGTGCTACTGGTGCTTTGATACATATTACTTGTGGACCTGATTTGAAATTAGAAGAATTTGATGTGATTGGTAGAACTGTTTCTGAAAACTTAAGTTCTGATGCGCAAGTTATAATTGGTGCTAGAATTGCCAAAGATTTTGTTGGCAGGGTTCGGGTTATTACAATTATGACAGGAGTTAAATCTCCTTATGTGCTTGGAAAAGATATGGAAGAAACATATGGTTCAATGCCGGTTTCAAAGGAAATGTCTGATTTAGGAATTGACGTGCTTAGTTAACTTAATAAATAAGTTTGTATTTTTATATTTGAATTGGCCCGAGAGATAGGGATTTCGGGCTTTTTATTTTTTTATTTTTGATTTCTTTTTTGTGATTTTGAATTGTTGAGCTTGTGGGCACATACCTGAGTATGCTTCACAATCTCAAAATCTAAATTAATTAAACCTTAGGTGTATCTTGAAATATTTTTTCAAAATATTTACTGGGACAAAAAAATAAATTTAGAAAGGGAAGCGATAATTTTGGAAGAAGAATTATTTTTTTAATTTAGTATATTCTTCCATCAATTTTTGAGTATTTTTTCATATATTTATTTCCCCATATGTTAAAATATAATTTTTCATAAAGTGCTTCTTTTTTTGTTTGTTTTGGTTTCTTTTTTGCAAAACCAATTGGAAACATTGCTTCTATTTCCATTTCTTTTGGGATTTTTAAAAGGGCTTTTATTTTTTCGTCATTAAAATGACCAATCCAACAAGTTGATAATCCTATTTCTGTCAAATGAAGCATGAAATTTTGAATTGCAGAACCTGCTTGTTGAGGAAGATATTTTTTTGATCTTTCATTGAAAGAAATTTCTGTTTTTTTTGGATCTGTTATGAAAGCTACTATATATTGAACATCTTGGATAAATTCTTGTTCAGACCATTTTGAAATTTTTTGGATTGTATCTTTCTTATCTATTATTAAAAATTTTAAAGAGAAAATACCTCCTGCCATTGGAGCGTATTGTGTAGAATTAATTGCTTCAATAATATTTCTCCAATCTGGTTTCTTTTTTGAGAATTCTCTTACACTTCTTCTTGATTCAATTGCTGAGATTGTATCCATTATTTTAACAGGAGAAATAGGTATTTAAGTTTTTTTAGAGGAATTTATTTAAAGAAAGGGTGTTTTTTTTAATTAGAATGAATTCAAAAAAATTATCTAATTTAAAAATTGGGATGATGCATGCACTATTTGGAGATAATGAAGGTGTTTCAATTGTTATGAAACAAATTGAGAATTCTTTGAATAAGTATTTGAATGTTCCTAAGAAGAATATTTTTTATTTAATTGGGAAATCAAAAATAAATTCTCCTAGGATAACTGAAAATAAATTTATTTGGAATAATTATCCTGATAATTTATTAATGAGAAGACAATATTCTGTAGGTTATGGTGGAGGAAGTAGCGAAATAATTGAAAAAGCAATCAATTCTGCTAAAAATGTTATTGCCGATTGGATTGAAAAAACTAAAATTGATGTTTTAATTGCACATAATACTTCTCATCCGGTGAATTTTATTTCTTCTGTTGCTCTTAGTAGATATTATCGAGATTGTATTTCTGTTGGAAAAAGTACGCCTAAATATATTCTTTGGTGGCATGATTCTCATTTAGAGAGAAAAGAATTTTCAAATCCTGCAAGAGATACTGAAAAATATTTATTGCAAGGAGTTCCTGGGAGATTTGTAGAATATACTTTATTTATTAATAGTTTACAATTTAAAAATGCTGAAAAATATTTTAAAAAAATTGATTTAAGGAATTTAGGATTTTATAAAAATATGATGGCAAATCATGATGTGATATATAACACTACTGAAACTTTTATTAATAGTTTTAAAGATTTAAAGACAACGGATTTTAATAATCAAGTGGAGCAATTTATTAAGGATTTTAAAATAAAAGAATTATTAAAAAAAGAGAAACTTTATATGACAGATGTTTTGTTTTGTTTACAACATACGAGAGTGGTTGGAAGGAAAAGAATTGATTTTGCTTTGAAATATGCGTTTTCATTACTTAAGGAATTAAAAAAGAAGGGACATTATAAGTCGATGTATTTTTTAGTTTCAGGAAGTGATCCAGATAATATGAAAAATGATTTAATTAAATTACATAAAAAATTTAAAAAAGAATATGGAATAGATAAATTATTTTTAGTTTTTGCTGAGAATTATTATACTAAAACAACTTTGACTTTTGAAGATTATCCTAAAATTTTCGCAAAATTAGGAGCAATATCTACTTATTTTAGTGATGTGGAAGGTTTTGGGAATAATTTATTAGAAGTTTTGGCTTCAGGATTAATTCCTATTGTTTATACTTATCCTGTATATAAAAAAGATATTGCAAAATATAAATTTAAATTAATAGAATTTAATAAATTTGAAATTGATCCTAAGAAAATTGAAAGTACTATTAAAGTTTTACAAAATGAGGGTATAAAGAAAAGATGGGTTAATACTAATCTTGAAATTTTAAAAAAATATTTTTCCCATAGTACAATGGCTGTTAAATTAAAACAAGCAATAAATTTTCAAAGAACACATATTTGATTAAAAACTAATAACTCCTCCTCCTAAACATTTTGTTTTTGAGTAAAGAACAATTGCTTGCCCTTCTGAAATTCCAGTGATGGGTTTGTTTAAAGTTATTTTATTTCCTTTTAGTGTTGAAGGAATTAACTCTCCTACTTGTCTAATTCTTACTAATACTTTTTCTGGTAATTCTTTTTTCTGAATATCTATTAAATGTAAATCTTGAATAATTATTTTTTGTCTTAAAAGAATTTTATGGCCTTTTGGTGCTGCAACAATTGTATTTGTTTTTAGATCTTTTCTTGCAACATAATATTTTTTCATTTCATTTGTTTTTGTGTTTTTTCTTTCTAATTCAAATCCGTATCTTGGACCAAGTCTTTGTCCGATTGTATAATAATAAATTCCATCATGGATTCCTATTTGTTTTCCTTCTGGATTTAAGATTTTTCCTTTTTTTGGTTTTATTTTTTTAGATAAAAATTCTTTTAGATTAACTTTTCCAATAAAACAAATTCCTACTGTCCCTTTTTTATCAAAATTTTGAAAATTGTTTTTTTTAGCAATTTTTCTAACTTTCTTTTTTGTTAAATTTCCTATTGGAAAAAGAGTGTGTTTTAAGTCATTTTGATTTTGTCTGTAAAGAAAATAAGATTGATCTTTTGATTCGTCTTTTGCTCTGTGAAGTTCGTAGATTCTTTTTTTTCCCGTTCGGTGTATTTTTAATTGTGGTTTTTTTGAGTATCTTTTTATTCTTGCATAATGTCCTGTTGCAATTAAGTTAATCCCTCTTTTTTTCGCTTCTTGAATTAACATTGGAAATTTTATTTTTTGGTTACAATCAATATCTGGATTAGGTGTCATTCCTTTTTTGTATTTTTTGAACATTTCATCAACAACTAATTTTTTATATTCTTTTTCAAAATCTAAGGTCATAAATGGAATGTTTAATTTTGTTGCTATTTTTATTGCGTGGTTTCTTTCTTCAATCCATGCACACTGTCCAGTTATTTTATTTTTAGTATCTGACCAATTTTTCATGAATGCTCCATAAACATCATATCCTTTCTTTTTTAACAGTAGGGCTGCAACAGAAGAGTCTACTCCCCCTGACATTGCAAGCAATATTTTCTTTTTCATAAAAATAAGAGAAATAAATTGGTTTTAAAGTTATTGAAAACGACCCGAGTAGGATTCGAACCTACGACCTGACGGTCACTGCGTCGTGAGACGTAACAGCCGTCCGCTCTAGCCAACTGAGCTATCGGGTCAATATAAAATTGAGAGAATTTTGTTATTTAAAAGTTTTGTTATGCTAAGATTTACAAGATATGTAGTATTTACAATTATATGAAACTTTCTAAAGAATTTGGTTTAATATTGTATTTTGGGAGAAGGAGATAAAACTAAAAAAATTATTTTATAACTTTAACAAATACGAATCCTAATGTTTTAATTTATTTTGTTTTTTGATTTAGAAAATATTTTGAAGTAGATAAAAATAAGGCTAAAATTTTCTGGTCTAAAAAAATTAAAAATTCCTTTAAATTAATTTACTAAATTTTATATTTCTAAATCTGTTTCGAAAGTTAGAAAAAGAAGACATAAATTTGGAGTTTATAGAGTAAGTTATGGTTCTAAAAAATTTATGTCTAAAATGATGAACTAAATAAAAGAAAAATTTACAAATTAATCTTCATTTCTTAATCCTAAATCATAGATAGGTTTTAATTGATTTTTCTCTAGACATTTGTAAACATTTCCGTGTTTTGAACCTTGGATTAATAAAATTAAAGCTTTTGTTGCTCTTTCAATATTTTCAAGAGTTCCTATTATTCCTATTTTATTTTCATTTAATTCTATGTAACAATTTGTTAAATCTGCAAGGGTTTTGATGGCTTTTCCATTTTTGCCAATTATTCTTGCTCTTATGCTGGAAAGATTTTTTCGAGGAGTATACTCTTTTATGTTAATTGTTTCAAAATCTAAATTATCTTTTTTTAAAATATGTATGTGGCTATAGGGAAATCCAAAATCCAAAGCTTCAATAACTTTTTGTCCCATGAATTCCTCTTCTGCAGAACCTTCAATAAAAATTTCTTTTCCTCTATTTGTAATTTTTAAATCTAATAGTTTTGAAAGTCTCTTTTTATTTTTTGTTATTTTTGGAAGTTTTTCAACAAGGATTTTTTTCATTTTAGAATTCCTCGTCTTCTGTTTTCAAATAACCCTCTCTTTTTAACCAAGCAACTTGATTTGGTTTATATTTTAAAAGAATATCTGCTTTGGTGTCATCAAGCTCCCAAGGTTCAAGGATTATTGCATCTTCCGGTCTTAACCATAAATATCTTTTTAATCTTCCTGGAACTCTACCTATTCTTTCTTTCCCATCAACACATTTGACTTTCATTTTATTTCCTCCATACCTTTGATCAACAATTCCAATAACTTCCCTACCTCTTGGTAAAGGGGCTTTTGAAATTCTTGGTTCATCTGCTTTTGGTCTGAATTTATTATTTTTTTTATATCTAGCCATAATAATTTATTGAAGAGTTAGTTTATAAAAATTTGTAATTTTAATTTTATAAACTTCTGTTGAAAATAAATCTGAAGATTTAGAATCCTCTCTTAAATTAAGGGAATTTCTAAAAGAATAGGTAAAACTAGAAAATTTATTCTATAAATTCAATTCCAAGTTCTTCTTCGATTTCTCTGTGTTTTATAGAATCCATTGATTCAAGATCTCCTAGAACTTGAGAAGATTTTACACCTGTTATAATCAATAAAACTCTAATTGATTTATCCATGTCTTTGGCTATTTTTGAACCCCAAATCATTTTTGCAGAAGGGTTTAATTTATCACTTACTTCTTTAATTATTTCTTTACATTCTTCTAAATTCATATCTGGGCCTCCAATTATATTTACTAAAGCTCCTTTTGCTCCGTCAATTTTTATATCTAAAAGGGGATTTGTTAGTGCTTTTGTTACAGAATCTTTTGCTCTTGTTGCAGAATCTGATTCACCCATTCCTATAAGTGAAACTCCTCCTTCAGACATCACTGCCTTGATATCTGCGAAATCTAAATTAACTAAACCAGATGTTGTTACAAGTTCTGTTATTCCTTTTACAGCGTTTGTTAAAATTTCATCTGCTATTTTAAAAGCAGTGTGTAAAGGTAAATCTGGGGCTAGTTCTAATAATTTGTCGTTGGGAATTACTATTAAAGTATCTACTATTGCTTCCATTTTTTCTAAACCTAGAACAGCGTTTTCAACTCTTTTTTGACCTTCAATTGTGAAAGGCATTGTAATTATTCCAATTGTTAAAGCTCCTAATTTTTTAGCAATATCTGCTACAACTGGTGCTGCACCAGTACCTGTTCCTCCTCCCATTCCACAAGTGATAAAAACCATATCTGAGTTTCCTATTTTTTTCTTTATTTCTGAAGTTGATTCTTTTGCAGCGTCTTCTCCAACTTTTGGGTTGCTTCCTGCTCCTAAGCCTTGTGTTAATTCTCTTCCTAAAAGAATTTTTTGATTAGCAT
Source organism: Nanobdellota archaeon (assembly GCA_034722215.1). Classification (GTDB taxonomy): domain Archaea; phylum Nanobdellota; class Nanobdellia; order Pacearchaeales; family GW2011-AR1; genus GW2011-AR1. The sequence continues at coordinate 4,273 of JAYENS010000030.1, read as the reverse complement.
TTGTATATAATAAATCTTGAGCGTCAGTGTTCATTGCAATTAATTCTCCTCCTCGAATTCCAATTTCTCCCATTCTATTTAAAGAATTATTTCCTCCTCCACCAATTCCAACAACTTTTATTTTTGCAGATTGTTTTTTGATGATTTCTTCTAATTCTTGATCAATGTTTTTTACATCGTTATTCCTAGAATCAAACTCTTCCATAATAAGGAGTAGAAATGTTGGTTTATAAAAATTATTATACTGTGAAAGAGTTAAAATTTAGTTTTTTAATTTTATCTTTTACTTTTTTTCTAGTTTTTTTAATCTTTTTTCTAGTGAATCGTATTTTTTTTTATTGTTTAAATCAAAAACCCATTCAAGAAATAAAGTAGCAGGGAAGATGACAAATAGTGTTAAGAGAAAACCCTCTATTGTTAATCGTTTTATTTGATTCCAATCAAGGTCAAAAAAGATTCCATGAATTATTCCTGTAATAGCCATTAAGATTGAAAATATTAAAATTATTAGAATTTGTTTTTTTAAAAGGGGAAAACTTTTCATTAATTAATTAGTTGATTCTTCTTTATTAATTTTTTCTTTGTCTTGTTTTGTCTCATTTTTTGATGTATCTTTGATTTCTTTTGTTTCAATTTCTAAATCTAAAATATCTTTATATTTGTCTTTGAATAATTCTATGAATTGTTTAAATTGTGTTGGAGTTTTGATTGTTACTTTTTTATCTTTAACTTCAAATTCAAATTTTTGTCTAAAGAAAAAATCATTTAACGCACTTACTTTTTCATTTATATCTGTTACTTTTTCTAAAACATTTATTTCATAAATTACTTCTTTTCCTGCTAAAGGGTGGTTGAAATCTACTATTGTTCTTCCTCCTGAAACAGTTAGGATTCTTCCCATTTTTCCGTCAAAATTCATTGAAGCTCCTGGAATTGGATTGATTTGATGTTGAATAAATATTTTTTTTGGAATCATTTGAATTTGTTTTGGATCTCTTTTTCCAAAAGCATTTTCAGGGTTTAAAGTTATTTTGTGATTTCCTAATTCTTTTCCAATTAAATAATCATCAATTCCTTTTAGAAACATATCTCTTCCTATTGGAAAAATAAAAGGTACTGAATTTCCTTTTATGTTTGCTTTCTCTAATTCTTCTTTGATGTTTGAATCAAATAATTTCCCATCTTCTGTTTTTCCTGTGAATTCTATTTTAATGAAATCGTTTTTTTGTAAAGTCATGAATTTTATAGAAAAAGTTGATTTATAAGATTTTATGTTTTTTAGTTTTACAAATTCTCGCTAAAATTAAATCTAAAGATTTGAACATTTCTTAATTTTAAAGAAATAGTTAAGAGGTTTGATAGAATCAAAACTTTTTGAATATAAACTTTTATAAAGTAAATTGGTTAAGATATTTTATGGTTGCGAAAATTATTGGAGCTACAGATGCTCGTGTTGGGACAAATATAATTTATGAAGGTGCTACTTTTACTGTGAGGAAAATTGATGTTTCTAAAACAGGGAAGCATGGTCATGCAAAGTGTCGTATTGAGGCACAAAATATGTTTACAGGGAGTAAGAAAATTTTTGTAATTCCAGGACATGATAAACTTGAAGTTCCGATGGTGAATAAAAATAAAGGACAAGTTCTTTCTTTGACTGAAGAAAAAATAAGTATTATGGATCTTGAGAATTTCGAAACACTTGAAATAGATATTCCTGAAGAATTAAAAGGTGAATTTTCTGAAAATGATAATCTTGAATATTGGGATGTTGAAGGGAAATTTCTTATTAAAAGAAAGTTATAATTTTGAATATAAATTTTTATAAATGACATTTTAGTTATTTTTTTATGTCAGATATTACAAGCAGATTAAAGAAGGAAGGATGGATTGTGACTTTGGGAGAAGTGAGTCTTTATGGAGGAGGTTTTAAAATAATTCCTAATATTTCTGGAGGAAGTGAAAGAAAAGAATATCAAAATGAAATTTTAGATAAGTTCTATGAAGAGTTCAATAATATTCCAAATGAAGAAATTTTAATAGATATTCGTAAAAGAGGAATTTCTAATTATTCAGGAGTTGTTGTTTATTTAGATGCTTCTTCTGGCAAACCTCTTGAAATAATTGACCCAAATTATCAAGAAGTTATTTGGAAAAGCAAATAGAAAAACCTTAAAAACCCTTTATTTCTAAAATAGTCATGGTAACAAAAATCTTAGAAGCATCTAATAGATTATTTAAGAATATTTATATTTGTCAAAAATGTGGGACAAAAATGAGATCTGACCCTCAAAAAATTCTTAAGGGTAAAGTTAAATGTCGTAAATGTAATGGAAAGCAGTTTAGAGCTCTTAAGAAAAAATAACATCGGGCTTAAACAACCCGGAGGGCTCGAGCGGAGCTGAAAGCGACCTCGAGAGTTTTTTCTGAAAGAAAAAATTTGGGAAACTCCTGCAAGGATTTTCTGTTTAAGCCCGATGTTCAGCGACCTGAAGAAAATCTTTGATTTTCTGAAAGCCTGCAAGGCGTGGTGCGGAGCTGAAGGCGAAGAAGTTTTCTTTTCTGCCCGTTAATTATATTGAGTCCAAATCATCTGGAAATATTCTTTGAAACTTTTTGCAACTTGTTCATCTTGAATTATGAAGGCCCTTGGTTTTTTAGTAAAAACAACGATAGCAACCTTGTTATTAAATATCCAAAAAACAGATGGTGTACTAATATCTTTTGGAAGATATCTTACTTCGGTTAATGGATACTTTTTTCGTTTTATTCCGTAGGATTTTGCATCATAATTGTAAAGAACTTTGTAATTTATTTTTGCTTTTGCTCTTTTTTTATGGAATTCATCAAAATATCCATTAAGTCTGTCGTTTCCAATTTTGGGCGCTCCAAAAACAATGAAGGTATCATTTTGGTTTAATTCATTGAGAACTTCATTAAGCGCAGATTTTATACCTTTAATTCCTTCATATGTAGTGTTTGTTGATGTTTCTTCTTTTTTGTGAAGGGTTTGTGTTTTTTTGATTTCTTTGGAGAAAATCGCGACAGATTTTTTTTCTTGCTTTAATTGCTCTTCTTTTTCTTGAATTAAATTATTCAGTTGTTCAGGATCTTCTGCTTTGAAATATTTTCTATTTTTGATAACAGAATATGAAACAAGACCTTTTTCTATAAGGCTTTCAAGAACAGCATAGATTTTGGAACTATGAACACCAGATTCCTTGACAATTTTTCCAGTGGTGGTTTTGCCGATTTTTGTTAAAGTGAGGTATACTTGTGCTTCAGCTGTTTTTAAGCCACAATACTGCAAAACTTCTATTTTACTACTTACCATAGAAGTAGCAAATATTTATTAGTTTATATACTTTTCCTAGAATTATGAAATATATAAAAGAAATAGCAAAAGAATTGGGATTTGCAATAATTGGAACTTCACTACTTGCATTACCTTTGGGGTTATATTTGAGAACAGTAGAACCTCCCCAAGCACCAATTACTACTGAAAGATATTTCTTTCAAAATGAAGAGCAAAAATTTGGGTATTATGATGCACATATTACAATAAAAAAACAGTTTGATGAAAAAATTGAACAACAAACATATTACCATGAACCACAAGAAATGAATTCAATAAATAGAATATTTCCAACATTACCTAACCAAGAAACATATTTTGGACTCGAAGATAGACTTCCATAGGGCAGAAAAGAAAATTCGACTTAACATCGGGCTTAAACGAAGTCGCCGAAGGCGATTTGGGAAAAATGCGAGCCGAGCATTTTTCCGTTAAATTCCTGTTATGTCTCCCGACGAGCAAAGCGAGGAGAGCGCAGCGGGGCAAAATCCGAAGGATTTTGAGTTCAGAATTCGGGTGTCATTAATGTTATTAATACAAGATATAAATATTTATAAATAATCTTAGACCACTAAAATTAAATGGAAAACAAACCTATATCATCAGCAATTATCAAATCTGATCATTTAAGTAGAGGATATCAAGATACTTCTTTCGATGGTGGTCGTGCTGGAATTATTATATCTGATTTTCCTAATTGCATGATTACAAACTATAGTATAGATACTATATTAATGGTTGCAGATGAATATAGACGATGTGAAGGAGTTTTGGAAGAATACAAACATGAAGCAAGTTGTGATTTGAGTTTGAAATATTTTGGTGGTCATCCTAGGATATATCTTATGGGAGAAAACATCACTCAAGAAAGCGACTTGGAAGTGATTCATTTCTTATTTTTGCCATCACTTCCAAGTC
>JAYENS010000029.1:0-2762 GCA_034722215.1 Nanobdellota archaeon | reverse complement strand
AAATTATACTACAATTTAGTTTAGTAAATTAATTAACTATTCATTATGGAAAAAAAAGAAAATATTTCAGTTTTAGAAGCTATAAAATTTTTAGCTTCACATTGTGATGGAGCCATTGCACAAGACAATATTGGATTTACAAAAGCAGATGCTGATTGTTATAAAAGAGATAATATATTCCAATTTGAACAATTACTCCCTTCACAAGAAAAAGAGTGGTTTGAAAGACTTCAAAAATACTCAAATTCACAACTTACTCAATTTAATTTAACTTCACCAATTAAGAAAAGCTTAAAAGAAGTTAAAAAAATTCAAGCTAATCAATATCAAATAAAGAAAACTTTTGCTACCTTTAAAAAAGTAGAAATTTTAAAAGAGGAAAAAAGAGTAAACATTCAATTCACTTATAATAGATATATTATTTTAGGTATCAAAGAATTAAAACACAGATTATTCAAATGGGAAGACAAAGTTTGGGAAATTAAAATATTAAATAATACTCTTAAAAATGAACTTATTACTTTTTTAAAAGAATATCAATTTGATCCTAAAGAAATTCAACAACTAGAAAATACTAAATTTAACTTTACTGAAAAGGATAATAAAAAATCTAATTCTATAGGAGAATTAATCCAAGATCCTTTAAACAAAAATAAGTTAATTATTACTTTTGCTTTTAATAAACAAATATTGGATTCTGTTAAAAAAATATCTGGGAGAAAATGGAATCAAGAGAAAAAACAATGGGAAATCACTTTAAGTTCCAATAAAACTATTTGGAATGTAAGAGATTTTCTAATGATGTGGGGAAAAGACTTTTACATAAATGAACCCTTTAAAATTACTTTAAAACAACTTTTTGAAAAAGTAAAAAAGGAAGAATTTGAGAAAAAAGACAATTTAGTTAACTCTAAAGCAACAGATGCTATTGAAATAAATTCTGAAGAATTTAACTTCCCTTTATTTCCTTTTCAAAAAGCAGGAATCAAATATGCAATAACTAATAAAAGATCTTTTATTGGAGATGATATGGGATTAGGTAAAACTATTCAAGCAATTGCTACTATGGTAAAAACAAATACTTTTCCTCTATTAATAATATGTCCTAACTCCTTAAAATTAAATTGGAGAGATGAGTGGAATAAATGGTTAAAAATTCCAAAAGAACTATCTATAATAAATTCTGAGGATAGTGAAGAAAAAATTTTAGAAAAATTATCTAAAGATGTAATAATAAGTAATTACAATACAGTTCATAAATATCTTGAAATAATATCTAAACATTCTTGGAAAGGTTTAATTTGTGATGAAAGTCATTTCTTGAAAGAAAATAAAACTAATAGAACTAAATCAGTTAAAAAAATAGTTAAAAAATCAAATCCTGAAAGAATTTTATTTTTAACAGGTACTGCTATTGTAAATAAACCAAAAGAATTAATTCCTCAAATTGAAATTTTAGGACATCTTGAAACAGAATTTGAAGGATTTTGGAAATTTATTTGGAGATATTGTAATCCTAAAAAACTTCCATGGGGATTAGATATTTCTGGAAGTTCTAATTTAAAAGAATTAAATGAAAGATTGAGAAAAGTTGGATATATTAGGAGAGAAAAAAATGATGTTTTAATAGAACTTCCTGAAAAAATAAGATCCTATGTTTCTATTCCAATAACTAATACTTCTATTTATAAAAAAGCAGAACAAGATGTAATAAAATTTTTCAAAACATCTTATGAGGCAACAGAAGAAGAAATTATAGAATACTACCAAAATAAATTAAAAAATTACCCTAAAGAAAAAGAAAAGGATATTAAAAATTGGGAAATTTTATCTAAAGAAGAAAAACAAGTAGAAAAAGGTAAATATTTAAATCAAAAAATACAAAATGCTTTATCTGCAGAAGCTTTAGTAAAAATCAATTTGTTAAAAAAACTTTCTGGAGAAGGCAAAATGAAAGGAATGATAGAGTGGATAAGTGATTTCTTACAAAATGGAGATAAAAAATTAGTAGTATTTGCACATCATAAAGCTTTAATAAATAAAATGGCAGAGCATTTTAAATGTAATAAAATAACTGGAGAAGTTTCTATAGAAAAAAGACATGAATTTGTTAAAGATTTTCAAGAAAATAAAAAAACTAGATTACTTTTCTTAAACATTGCTGCAGGAAATGTTGGTTTAACTTTAACAGCAGCAAGTAATTTAGTATTTTTAGAACAAGGATGGACTCCTGGAGAAATGGATCAAGCAGAAGATAGAATATATAGAATAGGACAAGAAGATTCTTCAGTTATGATTCATTATTTATTAGGTGAAAATACTATTGATTTAGATATCTTCAAATTAATTCAAGAAAAAAGAAAAATTACACAACAAGTAAATATTGGAGAGGTTAAAGAAAATAATAAAAATCAAGGTTCTCCAAGTATATTAAATAATTTAATTAATGTTTTAACAAATAAAAAATAAATATTATTATGAAAAATCAAAAAGTGAACAATCAAAAAGATCAAAACATTGTTTTTAGACATGGTACAAACCATTCAGGCAATAGATTTACTATGTGTGCAATTACTATAGATAATCAAATGTCAATTGGAATAGCCAAATGTAATAAAAAAGATCAGTTTGTTAAAAAAACAGGAAGATTAATATCTTTCGGTAGGGCTTATAAAAACCAACTTACCGGGAAACAAACATTTAAATCTCAACTTTCAAATAAAAAAGAAATTTTCAATGAGTTTTTTACTAAAATTTCATCT
>JAYENS010000028.1:0-2839 GCA_034722215.1 Nanobdellota archaeon | reverse complement strand
AAAAGAAACAAAAAGAAGGGGTGAAACTTATTACTATATTTAATAAAAATAATATTTAAATGCCTTTCCAGTAAAAAGACACATATAGATGAAATGAATATTGTCCTTATTAAGTAGTAAATAATAGAAAAGTTTATATACTTGCTAAACTACAAAAATATCATGATTAATTTAAATACATTAAAGTACAATAGCGAACTTTCTAATCTTAATAATTTTTACAATAAACATAATATGGAAATATCAAAAATATCTTATAACTCTGGAAGTGCATATCTTCTTAATGGTGGTGAAACAGAACGAAATAACGCGATGAAAGCAATTTCGTCATTTCCGTTTAAAATTAAACAAAATGAAAAAATAGTCGAAGCAAAAGACGAAGATAGAGAAAAAATTCTTAATAACTTAAATATGGAAAAAATATTATCCGTAAGTGACTTGCCTAATTCTCAAAAAAACTGGCACTGTATACCTTGGGCATTAAATCAAGTTGGATTAGAAAAATACATTTCACGTACTGAAATAGGAAAAATGCGGCTTTTACTAACAAAAGATGGACTTCCAGACATATTACCTTTAGAAAAACCCCAAATTGGTGCCTTGGCAGTCTATTTTAGGTTTGAATCTGATAGACCTAGCATAGAACATATGGGAGTTGTAAACAATTCGCAAGATCCCATAACCATTATTCAAAAACTTGGAGGAAAAGGCATTTATACAACTACAATGGGATTAAATATGTCACATTACGGTAACGCAGTTGCATTTTTTAAACCTGTAATCTAAGCTTCAATTTAACATAAGAATGTACTTGTTAAAAGAGTTCTTTAACTTATTTACTAATAATTAATAAATTATTTTTCACCCCTTCAGTCTTTCAGACATATAGGCTCCCTTCGGTCGAATTAATTAAGAGCTCAAATTTTACTTCTCCGCCCTCGGCTCCGACCCACGCCTTGCAGCGCCCTCATCCAAAAATAATTAAATTCTTCTTCCCAAACTAATCTTCTCTTTCAAATTATAAATTTCTTCCCTAAAAAAAGCAACCATTGCTTCACTTTCTAAAACTTCTAAAAGTTGTTTATTTGTTGCAGAAAGAATTTTTTTCAAATTTTTAAAATTTCCAACTAACAAATCTCCATATCTTTCTAAAATATTTGTCTTCTTCAATAAACGAATCCCTTTTGGAGAAATAGGTTTATCATGTAATTCTTCAAATAACATCCTCAAAACATTCATTGGTTCAAGCAAAAAATCAAAATCCATATTTTTCAAAATTTCAACAGAACCTTCATAAGAACTCCCAAAATAATCTCTTAAAATTAAATTTTCTTCTTTTTTCAAATTTCCCATAAGTTCCTTTAATCTCATTCTAACAATTACTCCATCTCTTCCAAGTTCAATTAAAGATCTCTCAACAGTTTTTGCAATTCGCTTCATTATTTCAGCACGTTGCAACACAAGACAAACATCATTCATATTAGAATTCTTCTGCAATTCAAGTGAGTTTAAATTATCAAGAAGTTCATTAAAAAAATCTCTTTGTTTTTCTAAAATTTGTAAAGTTTCAGAAGTTTTTCTTAAAATTTCAGAACTTCTCTCAAGTTGAGAATAAATTTCTCCACAAAAAACAGAAATCTTATTCTTCCTTTCTGAAACAGCCAACACAACAGTATTCGCTTGTTTTGCAGTTCTTTCAGCAGCTTTATGTCTAGTTCCTGTTTCTTTTGTATAAATAGAACTATCTGGAACCAACAAAGCATTTGCAAATAAAATTTCTTTCCCATCAGAAGATAAAACAATTCCCCCATCCATTTTACATAATTCAACCAATTTTTGAGAACTAAATTTCACATTAATCTTAAAACCCCCTTCTACAATAGAACTAAGTTTACCATTATCAAAAACAATCAAAGCCCCCATCTTAGCCCTAAGTAAATCATTTAAAGCAATTCTCAAACTAGTTCCAGGAGCCACCATTTTAAGAACATCTACAAAATCCTTCTCCAACTTAGCTTCCTCACTAATTGAATCAGATAATGAAGAAAATAAAGTTTCTTTTTCTTGTTTTTCAATTCCCATACAAAAATAAAAACTAAGAATTATATAAAGATTATTGAAATTTTCAGAAAAAATCTTCCTTAATTTCAGTTTTTAACTTATTATTTCCAAAAAAATCAGTAGTATAATTATAAGCTCCCGCATTTAAAAAAACAATTTCATCACCTACTTTAATATTATTCAATCCAACTTTATACCTAAAAATATCATCTCTTGTTGGAGAATTTCCTTTAATCAAATAAAAGTCACAATTATTTTCTAATTCTCCTTTAACTAACATTTTAGTATTTGTCAAAACATTATCCAAGGCACAATTATAAATAGTTGTATTAATAATCAAATTTTTATCTTGCTTCTGAATAATTTCTGTAACTAATCTCACACAAGGAGCAGCCAAAAATCTTCCAGGCTCAATAAAACACTGAATATTTTTCTCTTCCAACCATTTTTGTGTTTCTTTTAATTTTTCAAAAACATAAGAAAAAATTTTAACATTTGAACTTTTATATACACTAGGAAGTCCTCCCCCTAAATTAATAAAATTAATTCTCTTCAAACTCTCTTTTTCCAAAGAATCTTCTAATTCCAAGACAATTTCCCATTCACTAACATTTTGACTTTTACGATGAAGATGAACTCCTAATCTATTGATAAATTCATGATTTTTAATTTTAGAAATGATTTCATTTACTTTTATAGAACTCATTCCATAAACAAAATATTTTCCAGTTCCAATCCTATGTTCTAAAAATTTCATTCTCAAACTTAACCCAATTTT
>JAYENS010000027.1:0-2865 GCA_034722215.1 Nanobdellota archaeon | reverse complement strand
TGTTTGTTAAAGATTCTGAAATCGACTCAGTTAAGTCAAAGAACTTAGTTGTTGTTGGTGGAAGTTGTATTAACTCGGTTGCTGCTACTTTAGTAGGTGGTGCTTACTGTGGATCTGACTTTACAGATGCTACAGATGTTGGTACTGGTCAATTCTTAATTAAGAGTTATGCTGATAAATTCACAACTGGTAAAATTGCTTTATTAGTTGCTGGATATGAAGCTGAAGATACTGCGAATGCTGCACTTTATTTAACTAAGAAAACAGTTGATACTTCAAGTGCTTACAAAGGTACATCTTCAACTAACGCTGAATTAATCGTTGCTTAAACTAAAAGTTTATAATTTTTTATTTTTTATTTTTTATTTTTTCGCCTTCAAAGGCGAAATATTTTTTTTAATTTATTGGCGTAAGCTGTAGAATTTTTAAATAAATTAACTTTTTTTATAAAAAAACAGTAAAAAAAGTTAATTTTATAAATACAATTAACTTTAATTTCATATGGTAACAAAATATGATGTTTTTGCAAGAATTATTGAAAATGCTCCTTGCAAAATTTCAAGTTTAAAATTTCAAGTTCCTGTTTACAATCACATAAAAGAATTACAAAAAGAAAACCTAGTTGAAAAAAATAATAATTTACTAGTTCCAATAAAATCTGAAAAAAGCGAAATTATCTTTAAAATAATTAAATGGTCTTTAAAAAACGGATTTGATTTTAATCTTTGGTTTAGAAAAAACACTTTGGAAATAATAAAAAAATTAAGTGAGAATAACTTAAAAATAAATTCAAAAACTCTTTCAAATAATTATTCAAATTTAGAAATAATAAATTTCTTAATTGAAAACCAATTTATTTTATTACAAAAGAAAAAACCAAAATTAGGAACACTTCTTAATAACAATATTTTTGAATTATTAAAAAAATATAATAAAAAAGAATTTAAAATTGAAGAAAATTTTTTAAATTTTGAGGAAATCTCTAAATTGATTTTAAAGGGAAAAAGCCAGATAGTCAATCCTTTTGAAAATAAAATATTTGAATTTTTAGCAGGTTCAGCACAATTAGAAGGAAGTACGGTAACAATTGGGGAAACAATTGATTTAATCATAAAAAATATTTATCCAAATAAACCTATTGAAGATATCCAAATGGTAAAAAATTTGAATTTAGCTTTTGATTATATGTATGAAAATTATAATAAAGAATTAACAATTGAAAAAATCAAACAAATTAATGAAAAATGCCTTATAACATTACATAAGGGCGGAGGGATTTTTAAAAAAAATCAAAATAAAATCCAAGGGAATCCTAACTTTAAAGTGGCGCACCCCTCTGAAGTTTTTAAAAAACTTGAACGATTTTGTAAGATATTTAATCAAATAAAATCAAAAAAAGAAGTTTTAGAAAAAATAGGTTTTCTCCATAACGAATTTCAACATATTCATCCCTTTATAGATGGAAATAGTAGGACAACAAGAATATTGATAAATTGGTTAATATTAAAATTTAATTTACCTTTAATAATTTTAAAAAAAGGATCTTTTGAAAAATATATGAATTTAACAAAGCTTTCCAAAAAAAGGAATGATGATTTTTTAAGAGATTTTTTATTACATATTCTTTATCATGAATCTTTAATAAAAGATCTATAAATAGAAATCCCATAACCTTTTTATACCAATTCCTCTTCTATAAACTATGATGAAGAAATCAATTTCTAAGCAACAAGAAAAAAAGAAACAAAAAAGAACTCAATGGATTGCTGGAAGTGTTCTTATTTTAGTTATGATGTTATCTGCTTTCGGAATTGCAGCAAATTCTTTTGTAGCTCCTAAAGAAGAAAAAATAATTTACAAAGGACTCGAATTTAAACAAATTAATTCTTATTATGTTTTAGAAATAGGAGAAGCCCAATTTTACTTTTTAACAAATCCTAAAACATTTGATTCTTTAGATGCAAAAATCACTCTATCAAATGAAATCCAAATTTATATTTCAAAACCTTTATATGTTTCTTCAGAAAATCCTTCTTTTTCACGACAAATTTACCAAAACATGGCTCCTTATGTTGAAAGAATTCAACCAGCTTGTTTAGAAGAAGAAAACTGTTCTAATGAGGATTATCCTATAAAAGATTGCTCGAATAATTTTATAATTATAAAAGAATCAACAGAAAATAAAATTTATGAAAAAGATAATTGTGTTTTTATAGAAGGTAAACAAGAAGATTTATTAACTCTTACAGATAAATTTATATTAGAGATAATAGGAATAAAATGACTTCAAAAAAACAAACTAAAAAAACAGGAAATAAGAAGACCTCAAAAGCTAAAAATCCAAAAGCCATTCCTAAAGGAAGTGGCACTAAAAAAAAGGTTATTAAATCAAACAACGCAAAAAAAGAAAATAATATTCTCAAGGGATTTTTTATATTCTTAATCCTTGTTTTAGTATTAATTGCAGGAATATGGATTATTTCTCAATCTGTTAAATATTCTAAATATAAAGATGTTGTAGAGTTTGAAACAATTCAAGAAGGAGATTTAATTTTTTATAAGACTTTTTTATCAGTAGGAAGCAGTGATGAAATAGAAAATTACAATCTTTTTTTAAGAACAAAACCAAAAGACTTAGAGAAAGTTTCTTTTGAAGGAGTAGAAGATTTTAATTTAATGAAACTTGTAGCAATAAATATAAATCCTGAACAAGATTTTAATTGTGATGGAGATGGAGTAATTGCTATAGCAAATTTAATGAACCTTCACAAAATAATTAATTCAGAGTTTTTTATGGATCAAAATGCAACTTGTGATGGAACTGGAAGATATAATTATTTCTATGTTCAAGAGGGAGAAAAAACA
>JAYENS010000026.1:4130-12486 GCA_034722215.1 Nanobdellota archaeon | reverse complement strand
TAATCAAAGAATCCTTATAAGATGTAAAACTATCTACTTTTATTGTTGTTTTACTAACAACTCCATTTTTAAATTTGAAAGTTGTTGTCTGAGAAAATAAATTCATTCCAATTGCTACAACTAGAATGATTGTTAACATGAATGTTTTCATAATTTTGTTTTTTAATTTGTTAAAAAAATGTTAATAAATATAAACTTTTTTACTTGATTTTTTGTAATTAAAAAAGGTTTTTGCAAAATTGCATTTTATATTTTAAAATATTTTAATTACAAATAGAGGTATTTCAGTCTATAAAATAAGGTATTTCATATTGAAATAAGGATATTTCTGAGTTTTACTTAGTTATTTCTAAGTTGTTTCAGGTGTTTCGCTTTAAATCTAAGTCGATTCAAAGGTGTTTCAGGTGTTTCATTTAGAGTCTGTTGTTGTCAAGGTATTTCTTGATATCGAGTCTAATGAAATTATGCTGAATTGTTTTGGTTTAAGTTAAATAAATATGAGGGAGATAATCTAATAAGTTTTTTCCAGCCTTTTTCGTTTCTTTGTTCTTTAATTTCAATCATTTGTTTTTTCATTAAATTATTTTTTACTATATTTCCCTTCCTAGTAGACAAACCAACTCTTTTATAAATTTCTACTGTTGCATTTTCATGTACAGGATTCTTCAATAAATAAGACACAAAATTTTTTTCTTCCACAGAGAGTTTATCAAAATCTCTCGAGGACAAAGTTTTTACATAAACTTCTTTAGGTTGCTCTTTGATTTTAATATCCGAACCTAATCTTTTTCCTAAAACATAAGTTATTGAATTTAAAGTATTTAATCTTGAATATTGCCTTTCAAATAATCCTTTTTCTAAGAGTCTTTCAATTGCATTAAAATCATTTCCTCTATCTAATTCTTTTTCAATAAATTCAACTAAGATTTCTTCTCTTTGATTTAAATCAACTATTGTTTTTGATTTTGTTGGAATTTCTATTTTCTGTATTTTAGGTTTTTCCTGCTTGGAAAAACTTAAATTTTCTTTTTTAGGAATTTGTAAATCAATTGTATAAACTTTGTCCTCAGGTTTAGTATTTAAAGAAACACTAGGCATTGCAGATTCTTCAATTATAATTTCTTCCGAAATATTTTTTTTAGAACTTTCGTATTTTTTTAAATTACTTTGTGATTGTTTTCCAATTTCTTTAGTAATTACTTCTTGTTTAACTGGTTTTTTAATTTGTTCTAAAAATTCAGGATCATCTTCTACAATTTCAACACCTTTAATTACATAATCCATTCTTTGTTTTATTTTTGCATCTGTAACAAAGTTATTTCTTAAATCTACAAAAGGAACTTTTACTAAAAAAGGGCTGGTGTGTCTTTCAGATTGTTTTACAATTGCTGTTCCAACGTCTAATTGAGAAAACATTTCTCTTTTATGGGATAATTGCATTATTCCTGATATATCTCTAATATCTTCTGGGAGTTGTTGTTGAAAAGCTATATGAAATGCACTGTTTCCTTTTACAGTGTCTGATAATTTTGAAACGTGTTGATCTAAACAAATTAGAGAAGTTCCGTATTCTCTCATTTCCCTATAAACCATATCTGTAACAGACTCTGACACAAAGTGAGTCTTATTTTTTAAAAAAATATTATGGGCTTCATCAACTAAAATTGCGTGATTAAAATCTTGATTAATTTTATATTCTCCTGCTTTTTTCAATTTATAAATATAAGTTAAAATAAATTCTGCAAAGAATTTTTTCTCTGTATTTGAAAGCGAATTTAATTCAAGAATTACTCTTTTATCAAATAAATCTTCAATTGATAATGCTTTTTTACCATCGTAATTTACCACATCTCCAAAAGAACCAAAAGTTAAAACACTTGCAATTCTTAGTGCACTTTCATACCAACCTGTTTCTCTTCCTTTTGAATCTCTCGCTTTTTGTTCTAAAAGTTTTTTTATATGTTCCCAATTAGGATAATGTTTTCCACCTTCATAAACTCCCCAACCCTCATATGCTTCATCTAAAGTTTCTAAAAGGATTTTATGAACTCCGAATGAAACCATAAAACTTTCTGTTAAAAGATCACATAACACATTAATCCATTCTTTTGGGGCAACCCCTTTAGGAGGTCTGTTAATATTTAATTTAAATAAATTACTAACTTTTTGATTTCCTACTGTAAAAATCATTAATTTAGGATCTACTGCTATTAAAGATCTAAAAGATTTCTTCCAATCAAAAACTAAAAAAGGTTTGTTCTTTTCTTGAAAATTTTTTAAAATATTGAATGCAAAAGTTGTTTTACCTGAACCACTCATACCAGTAACACAAACATGTCTTGGCCAATCTTTTTCTTTTAATCCAAAGTTAAATAAATCTTTTCCCGCATAATTTACTTTTGCTAAAGAATATTCTCCATTTACAAATTCTTTTCTTGGAGGATCTAATAAAATATTTGAATCTAATAGTTTGTTTAAATGTTTTTGATATAAAACTGTTAGAGCTTGAGAAATTTCATTTTTCTCTTCGTAAGAATCTGCTGTCTGATATTTTAAATATAAATTATCAATTTTTTCTCCAAATAAAGGTTTCAATTTTCTTGCAATATCTTCTACAGTTAATGTTTTTTCCATCATTTTAATTTAAATTATTTCCCCATCTATCTTCTTTACTTTTATAAAATAACTCAAAAGGATTTGTTATCTCTTTTGGAAAACTTGTTAAATCAGAAATATTTTTTCCAGGATTTAATTCTTTAAATTCTTTTGTTAATAAAGAATAAACTATTTTATACATGTCATTGTAAGTTGCCATTAAATTTAAAGATTCACTAATATCTTTCCCTTGATTTAATTTTAAAGAAAAAATTCTTAAATATTTTTGATAAGAATCTGAAAAAGTTCTTAAATCATTTTCAAGATGAATTAGAGTATCATTAAAAATTATTCTTTTTTTCATTTAATTTTCCTCCATTAATTGATTTAATTTTCCAGGTTCAAAATATTCGATAGAAGGATTATTTAGCCACTTATACTCTTTACACATTTCTTCAAAATTCTGTTCCTTAAATTCAGAATGCGCTCCGTTTCTAGAATATACTCTAAAAGGGAAAAGGTTTGAAATAACTGCTAAATGTTGAACTTTTCCTTCAGAGCTCATTTTTAATAATGCTCCTTTTTGGGGAAATTCTAATTTTTTCATCTTGTTTATCTTACTCTCTATATTTTCCCTACTAAGTTCAGAATTATCTTCTTCTTGTTCTCCAATTAAATAAAATGCTGTACCTATACAATTTGAATCATAATTTTTTTTGACGATTTCTTTTCTTTCTTCCATTAATTTATAAAAACGTTCTCTATTTTCCATTTCAGTTTTCCTCCATTAATTGGCTTAAAGAATCAATTCTCTCTTGCTTTTCTGAAAGTTGTCTTTCTGTTTCTCTAAGTTCTTTTTTTAATAATGCAACATCTTTCCAGCAAGAAACTTTTTCATTTACTTGAAGTTCCGTAACTTCTACCTTCTTTTTTCTAAGTTCATTTTTTTCTTTGATTGCATCACTTGCTCCAATTACATTTTTTTCATTTTCAGATAGAAATAAATTTATCTCTGACTTTAATTTTTCACATTCATTAAAAATCTCTTCACTTAACTCTTCTCTTTTTCCAACCATCTCATTAATCTCATTTACAGATTTTTTGAGGGCTTCAATTTTACCTTTACCTAATCTATTCATAAAAGAGGTATTTTCAGATATTTCAGGGGTTTTCAACTGGGAAAAACCTAAATTTTGCATTTTAGAAGTATCAATTTCCATATAAACACTACTTTAAAGTTATTTATAAATGTTTCTATAGTAATTACTTAAGTGTAGTATCTTAAAAAAACCTTTTACTGAAATAACAAAAGAACAATTAAAGAAAGAGTTTTATATACTTAAAATTTAATAAATACAATGCAGGGATGCCGGAAAGTCAATTCATGGAGAATAAGACGCCAACATCCCAAAAAAATACAATGCAGGGATGCCGGAGTGGTCAAACGGGGCAGACTCAAGATCTGTTAGCTTATGCTTACGCAGGTTCGAATCCTGTTCTCTGCATTAATTATTAGATTCAAATCCTTAGGTTTAGTTCCGAACTTTAGTGAAGATCTACGCTTCAAATATTGTCCTTTCAAATTCTGTTTTCTGCATGATTGGAGAATTGAAGTTCTTCTTTGTTAAATTTTCCTAAAAATGTTTGTTTTGTAAATCATCAGGGAAAAGTTTTATAAACTAATCAAATTTACAAAAGATACCTGCGAGTCAAAGTTCCTTCAAGAACTCGGTAATGAGTGATTAATTTTGCTTGACCTTAAACTCGGCGTATAGTGGGGAAGTTAACTCTTTCTCATAAATTTAAAATGAAATCAAAATCAAAAATAGAAAAACAAATTGTTAAAAAAACCAATCCTGTTTTAGTTGAAACTATTATTTTAGCTAAGAAAAATCCAAAGTGGTTAGAAATTGCTCATATTTTAACAGGTTCTAGAAAAAAAAGAAAAAACTTTAATTTAACTGAAATTGAAAAAACAGAAGGTGAACTTATTGCAATTCCAGGAAAAGTACTTAGTAATGGAGAAATCTCAAAAAAGAAAAAAGTTATTGCTTTAAATTTTAGTTCTAAAGCAAGGGAAAAGTTGAAAAAAGCTGGTTGTGATGTTGTTTTATTAGCAGATGAAATTAAAAAAAATAAAGAAGCAAAAGGAGTTGTGATATTGAATGCAAAATTTAAAGATTCTACGTTGTCAAAAACTAAGGAGGTTTTTAACAAATGATAATTGATGGAAAAGGAATAATTATGGGAAGATTAGCAAGTTTTGTAGCAAAACAAGCTTTGAAAGGAGAAGATATTAAAATTATTAATTGTGAACAAGTTTTAATTACAGGTAAATTTGAAACAACTAAAAGAGAATTTGAAGAAAAAAGAAGCAGATTTGGACATTCTCAAAAAGGTCCAAAACACTTAAAATCAAGTGAAAGAATTGTAAAAAGAGCTATTAGAGGTATGCTTCCAAATCATAGAGAAGGAAGAGGAAAAATAGCTATTAATAGAATAAGATGTTATAATTCAATTCCAAAAGAATTAATAGGAAAAGAAATTACACAACTAAATAAAGTTAAGAAAATTAAATCCTCTGAGGTAAGGGAATTCGCACAATAGAATGGTAGATATAGATAAAAAATTTAAAAAGATTTACACTTCAGGTAAAAGAAAATCTTCTATTGCCAGAGCTCTAATAAAAGCGGGTAATGGGAAGGTTTTAATTAATGGTAAAAATTATAAAACACTTCACATGTTTGATAGATTAAAAATTGCAGAACCATTAAGAATCACTGAAGAAATTTTAGGAAAGATTGAATTTGATTTTGAAGTTAATATTAAAGGTGGGGGAGATAAAAGTCAAATTGATGCTGCTAGAATTGCAATTACAAAAGCAATTTTAGAATTTACTCAATCAGAAGAATTGAAAAAAGAATTTTTAGCTTATGATAGAAATCTTTTAATTGCAGATGTTAGAAGAAAAGAAATGTGTAAACCTGGTGATTCAAAAGCAAGAGCAAAAAGACAAAGTTCTAAGAGATAATTTTTATACCTAATCTTTCTAATTTATCTTGAACATGATTAAATAAGATTGAAGAAAGGATTGCATCGTGTTTTCCTTTATGAGTTTCTTGATTAAATTTTACTTTTCCAAGATAAGTAAAATTTGTTAAAATTTTTTTCAAACCATTTACAGATAAATTATATTTTTTAGAAAGTTGATTTAAACTTATTTGATTTTCATTGAATTCTAAAAATATTTGTTCAACTTTTTTTGCATCTTCATTTGGAACTAACTTTCCTTTTTCTAAATTATATCCAAAAGCAGGACGAGAAACAATATTTCCTAATTTTGCTTTTTTAATCATTCCTTTTTTTTGAAAATTTTCAAATTCATAATTACAATTTGGACATTTCATAATGTATCAATAGGGCTTTTTATTTTTTTAAGTTCTTCTGTTGAAACATGAGTATAAATTTGAGTTGTTGAAAGATCTGCATGACCTAATAATTCTTGAATTTTTCTTATATCTATATTATTTTCTAAAAGATGAGTTGCAAAAGAATGCCTTAAAGTATGGCAGTGTACTTCTTTTTTTATTCCTGCTTTTTCAGCAGCATAACTTACAATTTTTTGCATATTTCTCGAGGACATTTCTTTATTTTCTCTTCCAGGAAATAAAAATTCTGAACCAGGTTCTTTTTCTTTTTGTTTTTTTAATTTATTAAATAGTGAATCAGGAATATTAAAAATTCTATCTTTGTTTCCTTTTGCTTGTCTAATGTGCCCTATTTTATCTTCAAAATCTAAATCTTTTTTCTTTAAACTTGTTAATTCTGAAACACGCATTCCTGCAGCATACATTAGAGTTACCATTAGTTTGGATTTTTTTGTATTGATTGCTTCGAAAAGTTTTAATACTTCTTTTTTTGTTAAAACAGTTGGAATTCTTTTTTCTCTTTTTGGTCTTCTTATATTTGAAGTGGGATCAAATTTTAAAATTGAAGAATAAGCATATTTTATAGAAGCTAAAAACATAATTATTGAAATTGCTGAACGTTCTGATAAATTTTCAGCAATGTAAAGTTTTATATCTTCTTCTTGAATTTCTTCTGGTTCTCTATTTAAAAATTCTAAAAATAATTTATTAAATTTAATATAACTTTTTAAAGTATATTTTGAATTTTTTCCTATTTTTAATTCTACTTCTATTTTTTTTAGAAACTCCTCTTTATTCATAACTTGACCCCAAATTGCTTTAGCTCTTGAATTGTTTTCTTAGTATCAATATGAAGAATAGTATTCATACCAAGAGCATGTGCAGGGATTGTATTCCAAGCTTGATTATCTATAAAGATAACTTGATTGGGTTTTAATTTTAATTTTTTTAGAATCAATTTGTAAATTTCTTTTGCTGGTTTTCGTATTCCCACATCACAACTTATAACAACCGGATTGAAAAGTTTTTGAAAATTTTTAGGATAGTGTGCATCTTTAGAAAGATGCCATTGATCTGAAAGAATTGCGACCTTGTAATTCTTTTTTAATTTTTTTGCAGTTGATAAAAGTAATTTGTCTTGTTTGAATTTTTTAGAATAAGCTTTATAATATAATTTTTCTATTTTTTCTCTTGGAGTTTTGAGATTTCTTGAAAGATTTTCTAAAAGTTCTTTTTTTGAAATTGAACCTTCTATAGATTTCACATAATAAGAATCAATTGCATCAAAATATTGGTCAATTGAAATTTTTAATTTTTTTGCAACAAGTTCATGAACTCCTGAGAGATGTAATTCTTTTCTATTAAACCTTGTTTGGGTTCTTGCTTGTAAAACACCTCCAATATCAAATATGATTGCTTTAATTTCCCCTTTCATAAAATAGATTATACGAACTAATTTAAATAGTTTTTGAAAAGTAATCTCTGATTTGCAAACATTAAAATCACTGCTCCTATAATAAATAACCAATCTATTAAAACTGCTAAAACTAAGAACCCTAAAGCAATTATTGAAAAAATTACTACTTTTTTATTCATTCAAGTATACAAATTCTTATAAATAAAAATGTTTTGGATTTATTATGGAAAAACAAGTTGCTGAAATTTTAGGAGGGATTGCATTGATTGCTTTTGTCTTAATTTTGATTTTAGGCGTTACTTGTCTAAATCCTTCAAATAAGAATATTGTTGTTACAAACAACATAAATATTGAAACACACGATTCTTTGGAAAAAGTTTATGTTCAGCCAAAAATTATTGAAAGGTCTGTTTATACCTACTCTAATTTTGAATACAAAAAATGTTATGAAACTGAAGATGTTTTATATAGACAAAATTATGAAAATATTTGGAAAAATTGCCCTCAAAAGATTACTTCTCAAAAACAAATGACTTTTTCAGATAATGGAATTTATTATAATGAATTGCCTTATTCTTGGGAAACAAAATTTAAAGTATATTCTTATGTTTACTCTTAAGAGTTAAATTTAAAAATTTAGTTTTTTTAAAAATAAAATGGTAACTAAAAAAATATTGAGATATGAAACATACGTGCTTATTGGTTCTTTAATGATTATTACAACACTATTAAAACTTTTTGATTTTATTCAGATTTCTTCGGATTGGTTTTGGTTTATTACAGGTTTGGGACTTGTTTTTGAAGGAGTTATGGATTTAAGTAAAGATAAATTATTCAAGAAAAAATATAAAGTGATTTCTCAAGAAGATTATCAAAAGATAAATAAAAATTGAAAGATTTAAAAATATTAATTAAC
>JAYENS010000026.1:0-4120 GCA_034722215.1 Nanobdellota archaeon | reverse complement strand
ACTGAATTTGTTATGAAAAAAGAAATGTTAAGTATTCTTATTGGAGTATTTTTATTAATAAGTATTAGTGCTTATCAGATTTCTAGTGATGATTTAAAATATGGTGAAGATGTTGATCTTAATTTAGTTGAAGCTTATTTAGCTGAAAATGTTATGTCTAATTTATTTTTATGCGAAATGTTGAGAGAAACTCAAGATTCTAAAATAATTGGGCAACAAATACCTGATAAAATTCCTTTTAAGAATGAAATTATTAATATTTATATTAGTGAAGAAATTTTTGGATATGTTGTTTTAAATAATAGCTATGTTGATGAATTTAATTGTTCTGTAAACTTAGATCAAACTTATGATGTTTTTATTAAAGACTATAATATAATAGGAGAAATCCAAGAATCTAAGGATCCTGTAAATTTATTAAATGAGAAAATAAAATCAGGAGATGTTGAAATTAAAGGTTATGGTTTTGTTAAAAAAGTGAAATTAGGAATTGTTAAGCTTGGTTTAAAAGTTGCTAGTTGGTTTGTTGAATAGATTAATTTTAATACTCTTTTTTTCTTTGTAATTTATGATTAAAGAGATTATTTTAGGAATAATTCAAGGAGTTACTGAGTTTTTGCCTGTTTCTTCTTCAGGGCATTTGGCATTGGTTTCGAATTTAATTAGTGAGCCTAATTTGTTTTTCTTTGTAATGTTGCATGTTGCTTCTTTATTAGCTATTGTTATTTATTTTAGAAAAGATTTAGTTAAGCTTTGTTCTTTTAAGAAAAAAGAAAACCAGCATTGGTACAAACTTATAATTTTAGGTATTGTTCCTGCTGGAATAGGGGGTTATTTTTTTAGTAGTTTTATTGATAAGGCCATTCATAGTTATTTTCTAATTGGGATTGGTTTTTTAGTTAGTAGTTTGATTTTGTTTTCTTCAAAGATAAAAGTTGGAAAGAAAAAAATTGGTTTGAATGATTCTTTAATTATTGGTTTTTCTCAAGTTCTTGCTTTATTTCCAGGAGTTAGTCGAAGTGGAATGACTACTTCTGTGGGAATATTAAGAAAAGTTAAACCAGAAATTGCTGGAAAATTTTCATTTATAATGTTTATACCTTTAATGATTGGTGCTGTGATTCAACAATATAATTCATTTTATTTTAGTATTGATTTATTGGTTGCTTCTGTTGTTTGTTTTTTTGTTAGTTTAACTTCTTTAGGATTATTTTTTAAGAGTTTAAAAAATGGTTACCTTTGGTTATTTGGATTTTGGACTTTAGCAATGGGAATTTTATGTTTTGTTCTGGGTTTTAGTTGAATTGTATCTCTTTTCTCTATAAAACCAAAATAAAGAAAAAACTAAAAAAATAGTAGCTAATCCAAAATAAATTTTAGAAGATAATATTTTGGAAAAATAATAAAGAAAGTAGTTAATTATAAAAGAAAGTAATATTAGTATTCCAAAAAATAAAGAATAGTTTATTCTTTGTTGATTTAAAGGAATTTTATTTTTCTTCATATAATTAAATGATTTTATTTAGTTAAAAATAGATGTTTGTGTTCAAATCACCTTATTCGGTATAGCGATTTTAATATATAATAGCTCTTTTCTACATTCAAAAGCCTTTATTTAATTATATTAAGCTTTTAACTCTCACTTTTTATTTTTGGTTTTTGTCAAATTTTACGTGTTTTGTCATATTTTTACCGTTTTTGAACATTTTTTAGTATTTGTTGATGTTTTTTTAGAAGTTTAATTTTTTGTTGCTTAGCATACTCCAAAGAAAAATTTTTTGAATATTTTTTGATTTTTTTATATGTTGCTTAGATAAAGGCGTGAAAATACATGAAAACATATTTATCGACGCTGTTCGTATAATATATCTTATACGAACTATTGCCTTATAAGGCCTATTTTTAGCTATTTTTAGCTATTTTCACTTATTTTTAGGGTTTTTTATATGTTTTTAGAAGATTATATCTATTTTTTAAAATACTTATAAATTTTTTTAAAAATTTTTGATGTTTAGAATTACTTTTTTGAAATTTTTGTTAGAGATTGTTTACACTTAGGTTAACTAAGTTATAATTCCTTATATTTTCTTTATCAGTAATAATATCTTTTTCTTTTAAATTTTTGATTATACGAATTATCTATGTGTAAATTTAATCTCTTATAATAAATATTTTTAGTATTTGGTCTTTTTGAGTATCAAAGAGTATCAAATTTGTTGCTTTCTTTAAAAATTTATTGATTATACGAATTATTTTTCTGATTATAAGAACTATTTTTAGACCTTATAACCCTTACTAAAATATTGTAGATTAAAAAATGCTTTCGTTTAAATTTATTGAAATGATTTATTTTTTGACAAAAATTTTTAGATCTTTTAAAAGATTTCTTAAACTAAGGTTAACTTAGTTCAAAAACAACTTGTTTTTTATATATTTTTATTGTTTGTTTCTATTCCGACGACAAAAGACTGTCCAAAGGTGTTTAAGGTTGTCCAAACACCTGTTTGTTTAAAATTTAAGAGTGTTTGTCTGTCCAAACAACTATTTATTTTAGATTTTTACAGTAAATTTTTATTCTAAAAACACCTTAAAATTAAATAGAAATAACTCTTTTCACGACGAAAAGGAGAAACATTTTTAAACTAAATTAACTAATTATTAATATGTTTGGTCTATTTAATAAAAAAAAGAGATTAGAAGAAATTCAAGAAGAAACAAAAAAGGGTTTTGAAGCAGTTAAAAAAGATGTTTTATCTGTTTCTGGATGGATTAAACACCTTGATTCTGAAAAAAACTTACAAAAAAAAGATATTGATATAATAAAGGAGGATTTATCCTCAATAAAAGAAGATCTTGAAGGTTTAAAAAATGCTGTTTCTTTTTTAGAAATGACTCCATCCAAACAAGTGTTTAAACAGTCAACAAGTAAAAACAAACGAGTGTTTTATAAACAAACAGCTGTTTCTCCTGTTCAAACAGGTGTTCAAACAAGTGTCCAAACACCTAATTTAAGTAGTTTTTCTATAACTGAACGTGCTATTTTATTAGTACTTTTAAATGCAGACATGAAATTAAGTTATGAAGATCTTGCAGCCATGTTAAATAAAGAAAAATCTACTATTAGGGGCCAAATAAATTCAATAAAATCTAAAGGAACTATAATTGAAGAAATAATAGAAATAAATGGTAAAAAAAGAGTATTTATACCTGAAAAAATCAAAGAAAAACTATTGAAAAAGAAAAAAGTGAGAGTTAAATCATCTAAAAATTGAAAAAATCTTAAAAAACTTAAGATTAAATCCTGAAAAGTGAAAATAATTCCACTAAATAGACATTTTAAATCAAAAAAGGAGAGTAAAACATTATCTATTTTTTGAAAATTTAAATGTAAAAAAACAAAAAAGAAGGTTTTTAGAGCTTAAAAAACGTGAAAAAAAAGAAATAATAGAGAAAACTTTAAAGTAAAAAGTTATTCGTTATAAAGATTAAATAAATTAAATATCTCTTAATTGTAAAATTGTTTTTAGTGAAACTAGAGTTTTTAATTGTGGAGAAATATATAATTTTATTCCTTTATTGTTAATCTTTTCTTTAATAATTGGAATATTCTTAGATAATAATCGTCTTATATAATCTCTTATGGAGCTTTCTGTTAAAGAAAGTTTATTTGCAAGAGATTTATAATTAGAAGATCCAAATTCTTCTTCTAATTGGTAAATTGTAGAAAACACAAGAAGCTCTTTTTCAGTAAGTCTCTTAAATTTTAAACGAATTTCTTTTTTTAATG
This sequence comes from Nanobdellota archaeon, assembly GCA_034722215.1. Lineage (GTDB taxonomy): Archaea > Nanobdellota > Nanobdellia > Pacearchaeales > GW2011-AR1 > GW2011-AR1. The sequence goes on along the minus strand of JAYENS010000026.1, from coordinate 333 downwards.
AATCTAAAGAATTTAAAGTTTCTAAAGCATTTTCAAATGGGTTTCTGTCTGTCTGTCTGTCTGTCTGTCTGTCTGTCTGAACCCCTTCATTTCCTATGGAAATAGGTAATATTTTATCATTTAAAGGCTTAATATTAAAATTATTTGTTGTAATTTGTTCTTTATCTGTTGATATTTCTCTAATTTGTGTCTGTCTGTCTGAAATATTTATCTTTTTATATAAATCTTCCATAATTTTGCAAACTTCTAACATCTTTTTATTAGATTCATTTATAGATTCTTTTAAAAAATCTATTTCTTGATAAACTTGTTTTAATTCCTCTTTAATTAAAT
>JAYENS010000025.1:0-3017 GCA_034722215.1 Nanobdellota archaeon | reverse complement strand
ATTTAATCCTATTAATAGAAATGCAAAAATAAATATAATCATCACACTTTTTTTCATAATTAAGTTAGAATACTATTACTTTTAAATATTTCTTTAATTTTTGATAATTAGAATAATTATTTTTACCCCCGAATTTAGTGTTTAGGGGTACGCATCACTGCGCCTAGAATTCAGTGTTTAGAGTATGCAGAACTGCCTGTTTATGCTCTTTCTTCAGGTATGCTTTTGGGCTTTGTAGAATTTTTGCTCTTTTTTGTTGTTTTTCGCTTTGTAGAATTTTTTACACTTTTAGATTTCGCTCCTCGAGTATATGTTGAGCGATTTCCTTTATTTATTGCATAATTCTTTTTTACAGTGTAATTTACAGGATTTTTAATTTTCATACAAAGATTATCCGGATTACAAATTCCAAGATTTTGATAAAATTCTTTACAATTTTGAGGAAGCATAGGTTTTCTTTTATAAGTCCAAACAAGTTGAGAATTAATATATCCTTTTTTTAAAGCAACTTCATTTTTTGTATTCCATTCATAAATTTTTTTTTCTAAAATTTCTTTTTCAAGGCCAATACTTCTAAAGAAATTAATTAAAACAAAAAGTCCTCTTTTTCGTCCATCTTTTAATCCCAAAAGTAATTTTTTAATACAAGGAGGAAATTGAGATTCTTCAACATTTTTTAATTCAATCGGTTTAAAATTAGCATATTTTCCTTTGGCTTTTTTATCAATTTCATCGTCAAATCCAGAACTTTTTGCCCAATCTAAAGCTTGCATAACTAATTCAGCAGTTTCATTTTCTTTTGAATTAGGAACAAAATTTTTGACTTTAACCTTCATAGGATCTGCATCTTTCAAATCAAAATCATCAATATCTTTTTCATCAATAACAATACTTGCTAAAGAAGTTTTCTCGTGGAGAGAATAAGGCATTCTAAATAGATGTCTAGGGGAAACTAAAATTAAATCAAGACCCATTAATTCAAATAAATCTGTTTCAATAGTTTCTGTAAAATTATTTTTGTTTTTTTCAGAAGTAATATCACATTTTTGACAATGAAATATTTCTTTTTTATTTATTTCCTCAAGATCTCTAGTACATTCAGGACATTTAAATTTCATGTTTTTTGCATCAAAATCTATTTTTCTAATTTCTCCAACCTTACAAAATTTACAATAAAATTCAACTTGATCATAAACTTGTGCAACTTCTCCACATTTTTTACATTTAATCCCTTTTTTTATTTCAACATTTTTAAATTGTTTATTAAAATCAGAGGGTAAAAGTTCTTTCATAATCTTTTCAGAATATTGTCGAATATAACCTACTACTTTTCTTGGAAGCTCTGGAAATAAATCTTTTGTTTGAACACCATTAATATCTTTTGGAAAAGCTTTCCATGGGATTAAAACATGCCAACCTTTACTTCCTGAAAATTTAATTCCATAATTTTTTATCCCATGATCTTTAAAAGTTTGGAGAATAGATTTCAGTGCAAGTTTAGAAAAATCAAACCATTTACAATCAATATCAATTAATAAATCCCAACCAATCCTAATTTCATTTGCTTGTTTCTCGTCCATACCTGTTTCAATTTTTAAAGCATCTTCCCAAAGTTCTTCAGAACAATGAAATGAAGTTGCTCCTTTTTTTACTAAACTAAAAACATCTCCTTTAAATTGAAAATTATCCGGTCTCGTTCCAAACCCTTCAAAATACCTTGGTGAAATTTCTCTATTCTTACCAAAATTAAAAAGAATTTCCTGAACTTCTGGTTTAGAATAATACAATTGAGTAATTTTTCTAATACGTTCCTCTCGAATAGATTTCTTTTTCATATCAAAATTTAGAAAAAAAGGTTTATATAATTGCTCTGTCACAGATTGGGGGTTTATATTTTTTAAAATATTCAAACCAATAACTTTATCACTTAGTATAACAATACTTAAAAAACAAACAAGATTATTATTAAAATGAAACTAAGATTAGAAGATTCAACATTGTTTAGTAAATCAATAGATTTGATTTCAGAATTAGTAATGGAAGTAAGAATAAAATTAAACGAGTTCGGGCTTTCAATAGTTGCAATTGATCCTGCAAATGTTGCAATGGTTTCTTTAAAAATTCCCAAATCCGCTTTTGCAGAATTCGAAGTTAAAGAAGAAGTTTTAGGAGTTAATTTAGAAAATTTAAAAAAGATTTTAAGACGTGCAGGAAAAACAAGTGCTTTAATTTTTGAAAAAAATGAAAATTCTTTAGAAATAAAAATTGAAGATAAAATCAAAAGAATTTTTACATTAAATTTAATTGAAATTGATTCAGAAGATAAAGATTTTCCAACACATTTAGAATTCTCCTCAAAAATAGAAATTGATTCTCAAGATATGATTGATTCTGTTGAAGATTGTTCTATCGTCGGTGATTCTTGTTCTTTTATTGTTGAAGATGAAAAATTCATAATTCAATCTAAAGAAATAAATTCTGCAAGATCAGAATTTTTAAGCGATCTTATTAAAATGCAAGCAGAAAATTGTCATTCAAAATATAGTTTGGAATATTTACAGAAATTTCTAAAAGCAGGAAAACAATTTCCAAAAACAATTCTAAATTTTGCAAATGACCATCCTTTAAAGATGGAGTTTAAATCAGAACATTTATCACTTAGTTTTTTGTTAGCTCCAAGAGTTGAGACAGAAGATTGAATGTTCTGTTTTGTTGTTTCAATCGAAGGAATTTTAAGAAACGACCGTTCTTGTTTTGAGGAGATTTACAAAAGAACCAGCGGGGTCTTTTGTTCAGAACATTTATCACTTAGTTTTTTGTTAGCTCCAAGAGTTGAGACCGAGGATTAGTTATTTTACAAATTTTTTTAACAAATTTTTAATTATTGCAAATAACTTGTTCGAGCTGAGGATTAGTTATTTTACAAATTTTTTTAACAAATTTTTAATTATTGCAAATAACTTGTTCGAGCTGAGGATTAGTTATTTTACAAATTTTTTTAACAAATTTTTAATTAT
>JAYENS010000024.1:0-3040 GCA_034722215.1 Nanobdellota archaeon | reverse complement strand
AATCTATAAAACTATCATAATGTATTTTATCCATTTTTTATCACACTCTTTTTATTGTTTGTCCTTGAGAACTATCACTAATAATAAAACCTAGTTTATTAATCTTATCCCTTAACTCATCTGATTTTTTGAAATCTTTATCCTTTCTTGCTTCTTCTCTTTGTTTTAGAAACTCTTTTATTTCTTTTGGAATACTTGTTTTTTCTTTTTCTAATAATTTGAATCCAAAAATTTTATCTATTTCTTTTATTGTTGCATATTTTCCTTTTGCATTTTTATCTTTTAATAATTTCCATATTAAATTAATTGCTCCTGAAGTATTAAAATCTTGATTCATTATCTTTTTGAATTCTTCTAAATATTTTTTATTTGAAATCTTATCTAAGGTTAATTTTTGACAAGCATTTTTTAATTTTTCAAGAGAAATTTTAACTTCATCTAATTTTTTTAGGGAAAAATCTCTTGGTTTTCTATAATGAGTGTTTAATACAAAATAACGAATTATTTCTCCTGAATAATCTTTTAATACATCTTCAATTGTTGTAAAATTCCCGAGAGATTTTGACATTTTTATTTTATCAATATTTACCATCCCATTATGCATCCAGTAATTACACATTTTTTTCTCGTATCCTGCTTCAGATTGTGCAATTTCATCTTCGTGATGAGGAAAAATTAAATCCTGCCCTCCTCCATGTATGTCAAAAGGATTTCCTAAAATTTCATGAGTCATTGCTGAACATTCAATATGCCACCCAGGTCTTCCCTTACCCCAAGGAGAATTCCAACTTGGCTCTTCTGGTTTTGAAAATTTCCATAAAACAAAATCTTTGTCATCTTTTTTTTCTAAACCTGTTTTTAAATTTGCACATCTTATCCCTTTTTTTAATTTAGTTAAATCAATTCCAGAAAGTTTTCCGTAATCTTTAAATTTAGAAATATCAAAATAAACACCATCATTTTTAACAAAATAAGTGTAATGTTTTTTTTCTAATATTTGGATTAAATTAATCATCTCCTTAACATATTCTGTTGCTTTGGGTCGAATATCTGGTTTTAAAACTCCTAGCTTTTTGTAATCTTCTGAATGAGCTTTAATATTTTTATTTGTTAATTCTTTTATTGAAATTCCTAATTCATTTGATTTTTTTATTATTTTATCTTCAATGTCAGTAATATTTGAAACAAATTTTACTTTATATCCTATAAATATTAAATATTTTCTAAAAGCGTCAAAAACTATTTGTCCTAGTGCGTGTCCTAAATGAGGTACATCATTTACTGTTGGACCACAAACATACATATTTACTTTTCCTTTTTTATTAGGAATAAATTCTTCTTTCTTTTTTGTTAAAGTGTTATATATTTCTAAAGCCATGTTAATTTTAAGTTAATGCAATTTAAAAGAATTGGGTTTACTTTATTGTCATAAAAATATCTGCTGAATCACTTATTTTTCCATCTTTAGATATTTTTAATACATAAATAATAGTACATGGAGGCGCTACTTCAGGAACATTGAATTTTACTAATCTTGCAGGATCTAATGAATTTCCAGCTCTAAGAGCAAAAGTTCCAGAACTAGGAAGTAAAAACTTATCTGCTTTTTCTTTTGTCATTTGAGTTCCACATGTAGAAATATCATCTGCATAAATCTCAAAAGTATATTCTGCTCCCTCAGTACCTTTATTTAAAACTGAAAATGCGAAACCTACTGGATTACTTCCTTTTTTTATTTTAATATCCCTTGAAGCTGGCATTATCACTAAACCTTTTCCTTCTTTTGTAAATAATTCATTTATTTGATTTTGTAATTCTGTATCTACTTGATCTATTGCACCGGTAGAAGAACTAAATATTTTTTGAACTAGAAAAATTCCTAAAACTAGAACACTCATAAGTAAAACTATTGTTACTATTGTTCCTACACTCATTTCCATTGCTGCCTTTTTATTTTTCATTTTATTAAAGAATTGCATTAGTATTTATTGTTAAAACAACTGCTACAATTGCTAAAATTATTGAAATTGAAACTCCAATTATGTTTAAAATTTTTGCTTGTCTTCCTATTTTTGATGTTGGTTTTCTTGATTCAATGAAACCAATTATTCCGCAAATAAATCCTGCGAATGGAGAAACAAAAGTTGCTGCAAAAATAATACTTAAAATTCCTAAAACAAAAGCAGGAACTTCATAATTTATTTTCAATTTTTTCACCTTCTTTTTTACCATGTTTAAATATAGAATAAATTGTTTATAAAAGTTACGAAAGAACCCGACGGTTCTCTCGTGCTCTCTCCCCTAAGAGGTGAACGGTCGTTTCTTAAAACTCCCAAGCTCGCACGCAGGAGTTTTCAAAAAGGGATTCTACTACCACGAACTTGCTCGGCCTCCTAATGAAACAACAAAAAAGAAGTTGTTAGAGTAATTTATTTAATCTTTTCTTTAATTTGAAATTATTACTCCAATCTGAATAAGCCCTCCAACCTTGCCAGATTTTAGAAAATTTTTCTTCTGAAATTTTATCTTGATTAAATAAACTAATTTTTCTCTTGATACTTTTTATATTTCTTTTTCTTTATGATCTATAACTATAAAAATTTCTAAAACCAACAAAGTCAATTTCTTTTAATAGAGAATAAATTTGAGATTTATCTTGATGCAATTCTAATTGGTCTTTAGAACTATATAAAATTACAAAATCATCAACATAACGAATATAATATTTTGCTTTTAATTTGTGTTTTACAAATTTCCATTTTAAAAAGTCTCTGGAGAAGAACTATTCCAAGATTAAAATCCGATTCGTCGGATTCCTGTTGCAGTTGAGGTTAGCCCTATCATCGTTGGCATTGAACCTCGCGACTATAATAGCCAATTTACCAATTACCTAACACAAAGTTAGCCACCACTTCTTCATTTCTGTTGAAGCTGAATTTTATGACTTAAAATCAATTTTAATAATGTGCTAGTAAATTGACGTGTAGTCCTTATTTCATATTTCTTGCTCACGGAAATACAAAATTCTCCAGGACAAAAA
>JAYENS010000023.1:0-3067 GCA_034722215.1 Nanobdellota archaeon | reverse complement strand
AAATATTTCAAAACTTCCTGGTTTAGTTGGGAATGCGATGGCAATGCCAGATGCACATCAAGGCTTTGGGTTTCCTATTGGAGGGGTTGCTGCTTTTGATTTAGAAAAAGGAATTATCTCCCCTGGAGGAGTAGGTTATGATATTAATTGTGGTGTTCGAATTTTAACTACAAACTTGACAAGAAAAGATATTCAGCAAAATCAAAAAAAAATCTTAGAAAAACTTTATTTGAAAATTCCTTCTGGTCTTGGAAAAGGAAGTCCTTTTCAAATTTCTAAAAAACAATTGGATGAAATTTTAGAAAAAGGTGTAAATTTTTTAATTAAAAAAGGTTATGGAAAAAAAGAAGATGCTTTGCACATTGAAGATAATGGAAATTTGAAAGGAGATGCAAGAAATGTTTCTGAACGTGCTAAGAAAAGGGGAATTGGGCAATTAGGAACTCTTGGAGCTGGAAATCATTTTTTAGAAGTTCAATATGTTGATGAAATTTTTGATGAAAAAATTGCTAAAAAATTTGGGTTAAATAAAAACCAAGCAGTGATTATGATTCATTGTGGTTCTCGAGGATTGGGCCATCAGGTTGCTTCTGATTATATTTCCAAAATGGAAAAAGAATACGGATTAAAAAATTTACCAGATAAAGAATTGGTTAATGCTCCAATTAAAAGTAAATTAGGTCAAGAATATTTATCTGCAATGAATTGTGCTTCTAATTTTGCTTTCTCAAATCGTCAAGTAATTACTCATTGGGTTCGTGAAGTTTTTGAAGAGATAATTCCTAAGTCAGATATTGATATTTTATATGATATTTGCCATAATATTGCTAAAATTGAAAAACATGGAAGTAAAGAAGTTTGTATTCATAGAAAAGGTGCCACTAGAAATTTTGATGGCCAACTTGTTTTAATTCCAGGTTCAATGGGAACTTCTAGTTATGTTATGGTTGGAACAAAAAAATCAGAAGAATTGACTTTTAGTTCAAGTGCTCACGGGGCGGGCAGAGTTCTTTCTCGTTCTAAAGCAATTAAAACTTTAGATGGTGAAAAAGTTAGGGAAGAAATTGAGAAAAAAGGAATTATGTTTAAAACAGGAAGTGAAAAATCTTTAATTGAAGAAGCACCAGAAGTTTACAAAGATATTGAAGAAGTTATTAAAACAATTGAGGAATTAGATCTTTCAAAAAAAGTTGCTAGATTAAAGCCGTTGGTTGTTGTTAAAGGCTAGAGAAGAAATTAATTTGCATAGAGAAACCTGTAAGGTTTTTCCTCTTAATCTCTGTTAAGCCGACCCGATGACTGAAAAGAATGACCTCGTGAATTTCCAATCTCTAGCAGTTCTGAATATCCTTAATTATGGAATTCTAGGGCACATTGATGCATACCCCAAAATACAAAATTCTGGGGCAAAAATTCTTTGATATAGTAGTTGTTGAAAATAGTTTTAAAATTGTCTATTGTCTTGGAGCGCGCTTTTTTGTTTCTTTTTGAGGAAAAAGAAGTTGGGCATTTTTCTCAAAAACCGAAAGGTTTAATAACACCCTATACCACCATAATATATGGAGTTAGAAAATTAAAAATGACAAAAATACAAATAGACTTGAGCGAGGAAGAAAGCAAGATAGTAGAAATTTACAAATTAGTAAACAATCTAAAAACAAAACAGGAAGCAATTAAAAAAATGGTAAAATATTTCAAAGCAGACATCAAACCTAAGAATTTAAAAGAAAAGGAGTTCTTTAAATAAAATGGTAGATATAACTGGAAAGAAAGATGCTATTGCGATTAAAGAAGAATATCAAAAAGCATTGGATTATACTCACGAAGGAGTTAAAAGAAAAATTAAATGACTTTATGGGATGAATCACAAGTTGAAATATAATCTTGCATTGGTTCAAAAATATAAAAAGGACATAGTAGCAGATGAAGATGAGAAATTAGAATTATATGCAACTCTGAATAATTTATTGGTGAAAGAAACTGATTTTGAAAAAGAAATGCTTAAAGAATCAAAAAAAGGGAAGAAAAATACAAATGTTACAATTAAACCAAAAATTAAAGATTCTGACGTTGATGATTTTAGAATAAATGCTGTTCAAGAATATTTAGATAAATATCCAGAATATGCCTCTAAATCAAGTTTTAAAAAGATTTTAGATAAAATATCTGAAACTGAAAAAGGAATAAAGGACACAAAGAAAAAATATAATAAAGCAGTTTCAGAAGTTTTGAGAGAGTTGGCATATTGGCCTAGAAATCTTATGGAGGCAGAAGATTTAGTTAAAAGATTTAAAGAACAATTAAAAGAAGCTAAAGAAAAACTTGGTAAAATGAGGTATCTAAAAGGTATTGCATATAAATTGGCGAATGAAAAGGAAAAAATGAAAGTGAACATACATACTCTTTATTACAAAATGGACGAAATGGAAAACACAATAAAACAATTTAAATCCGAAGTAACAAAAGCAAAAAGACAGGATTTAGAGGAGATGGATTATTAAAATGTTAATTCTCTAAAATTAAAAAAAGCTACTTCGATTACAATTGCATTAGGAATAGCTTTTTTTGCTAATGAATGGTTTAAACAAGCTTATTCCCAACCTACAGATTTTGGAAAATGGATTATGGTTTTTGTTACACTTTTAGTCTTGGTTGGAGTCATTTATTTTAATTTAGATGAGGAAGGACATCTTTGATTAAATAAAAGTGCTCCCTAAATAAATTTCTTGCGAAGCCGATTATCTGTTTTCGCAGAAAACTCGCGCGCTCCTTGTTTTTTGTTTTGACAATTTTTATTTTCAGCAATTTCGTTTAATCAGCGAGGTTATACAACAATTTTGATTTCGTATTGGAGCGTTAAATGAATATATCAAAATCAGAATTTTTTATTTACCGATGCTGAGGAGAAGATTGGAAATTGAAATGAAAAAGAAATTAACTTTATTTTTTCCATTCTTAATCAACCTCATGATCATCTAAACTTTCTTTCATTGTTTTTGCTAAATCAATTAAATATTTTCCTTCTTCTAATTTATAGACTAAAGGTTTTTTCTTATCAAATAAATTT
>JAYENS010000022.1:0-12789 GCA_034722215.1 Nanobdellota archaeon | reverse complement strand
TAATAAAATTAACAAAAAAACCTTATTTTATTTTAGATGGAAAAAATGTTGTTTTATTATTAAATAAAAGGTATGTTTATCCTAAACTTTTTGAATTATTATTGGATTTTTTTGAACCGGAAAGTGAAGATGATAAGAAAGGAAAAAAATTAGCATTTAGATTAAAAGATGCAGGAATTCATATTTCTCAAGAACATTTTATACAATTATATAAAAAAATATATTTAGAATAAATACTTTTGTGTGTGTAAAAAAGAACATTTACTTACCTTAATGACAAAGATTTATAAATATTCTTTTCTTTATTTTAATAATTATGTCAAGTAACAGATTTAAAAGAAATTATGATTTTTCTTTAAAAGAAAAAAAAGACTTTCTTATAACAACATCAGTTTTAACTCTTGTTTTCTTTTTTTTATTTTCAAGAATTTCTTGGATGAATCAAGAAGCAACAATATTTTTAGTAGTATCTAAAATAATAATCCTTTGGTTAATAACTGCATTAATATTATTTATGATGATTTTTATAGCTAAAAAAACAGCAATAAAAAAAGCATATACTGCAAAATATTCGGCTTGGAAAAATGGTTTATTTATTGGATTTGTTATATCGTTCATAAGTTATGGTTTTTTACCTCTGTTGTTTCCTGGTTTAATAACTATAAACAGAATAGAGCGATTAAGACATGGAAAACTTTTCCCTGGAGAAAACACAAAACACATTTCATTTATTTTAATAATGGTTTTTTTTTATTTATTTATAACAACTATAATTTCACAACTATTGTTTTTTATATTTAAAGTAGAATTATTTTATTATTTTGCAACAATAGCTGCATTAATAGCTGCTTTTTCAGCATTACCTTTCAACAACAATATAGGTTTACACTTATTTAGGGTAAATAAACAAAAATATTTTTTTGTGTTATTTTTCTCAATTTTATTAGCTGTTTTTGTTTTGTTAAAAATGATTTTAGCTTTGGTTTTTGCAGTATTAGGAACTATGTTAATTTATTTTTTAACAAAAAAATTAATTTCTAAATTTTTAATACCTAATAAAAAATAATTATTTTTTATAAAAAGTTGTAGATAAAGAATAAAATGATTTCAAAAATAAAATTATTCCTAAAAAATAACATATAAATTTCAATGGGAAAAAGAACGCTATAAAAATATTTATTCCTATAAATGCATCCATAACGCTAAGAAAATCACCTTTGAAAATATATGCTTTAACAATTAAATATAATGCCATCCCTAAAACTAATTTAAAAGAAAAAAGGTGGTTTGGAGAACTTATTAGTATTACAGATGCAAAAAGATCTAATAAAGATAATATTTGGAATAAAAACATAAAATTAGCAAAATAGATTTAGTTTTTTAAATCTTTCTGAGATTAAATTTTAGTGTTTAAAGAATATTTAGCTCCACAAGCTTGACATCGAATATAATATATTCCTGTGTCTTTAGAAAGTTTTGTTTCTGGTTTTCCACATTCCTTACAAATAACGAATTGATCAGAAAATTGCTGAATTCGAGCATTAATTTTAGAAGATGATAATTTAGTATTAAATATAACAAAATTACCTTCAATTATAGCTTTAGTAGCTAATTGTTTCTCAATAAATTTTATTATTAATTCTATTTTTCTACCTAAAGTGGTAGCTATTTGATTCATATTACTTATTACTGTTTTATTACCTTGAAGGTGACCTTTAACTTTAGGAACTTCGAATCTTTCTTTTGTATTGTTTTGTTCTGGAAGTTCAGATCGTCCTTTTGTAAGCATTTCTTTATAATTCATATGAGCTTGAGAAATCTTCTAGGGTTTTTAAATCTTATTAGTTAATGGCTGTGTCCCAAATGGAACGATTCTCCATACTGCGCCATTTGACAAAGTCACATTTTCGCTTTGCGAAAAATATTAATCAAAGAACGAGGTCTCTAACCCCTACCAGCATCACAACATTTCACCGCACAGACATTCGGAACCTTAATCGTTCTTTTTTATTTAGTAGCATGTTTACTAACGCGCTCATGCCTTTCGCAAAGTCAAGACAAGGTAATATTTCAAACCATTTTGGACACGGCCTAGTTAATTATTCAAATAAAATCTCCAAGACCTGATTGTTTTTCTTTATCTTTACCGAAAACATCAACAATTCGCTTTTTAGTTAAATAAAGAGATTCTTTTAGATAATCAGAAACATTATATTCTTCGGCAAGTTTAATACTCATATCTAAATATTTAATTATTGATCCTTCGTGGATTGTAAAAATTATTTTTCCATTACATTCATCACATTTTCCTGCAAGAGGAGGTCTTCTAAATTTTTTATTACATCCAACACACCTAAATTGTTGTAAACTAAATTTTCTTAAATTACCTTTAGTATCTCTAATAAAATGTTTTTCAATAATTAAACGAGCAACATCGCTTGTTTTTACAGCTCTTATTTTACTCGCTAAATCCATTTGATGTTCTATTTTTTCAGCCATAGATGGTAGTGTTTTATATGAAGAACAAAGAACTCCTGTGTTGATATTTGATGTGTTATGTGTAAACATAGATCCTTCGAATTGTTTTTCAGTAAATAAATTATCTTCAATTCGTTCTATTTTTATTTCCCAAGGCATTTTATATTCATTAGCAGCTTGATAAAATTCTAAAGGATATTTATCAACAATATCTAAATTAAATGCCATATCATCAACTTCAGCAGGATTAAGTAAAGATGTTAAAACCAACGGAGCATCCATTGTAGAACCCCTATTAGTTCCTAAATATTTTCGAGAAAAATTAAGAAAACCATCCATGACTAAAAATAAACAACTTTCATCACCATCACAATCTCTCCTCATAGCAGCATGATACAAAGGGTGTGCTAAAAATCCTTGGGTTTTAGAAAAACCAATTATTCTACCAACCATACCTGCACTTGTGTGAGGGGCCAAACCTATAATCAAATGACCTATAAGGTCTTTTTTATTTTTTAAATTATAAAAAGGAGGTAAATCATACATTATTTTTAATTGTTCATCAATAAATTTTGTAGTTCTAAAAAGAACATCATCACTACCTTCATCTAAAGCATCTGGGCAAGCAGGAAGTACAACATCTTGAGGTAATAATTCCAATATTTGATTTTCATCTTCTAATTTAACACCATAAATATCTCTTTTATATCCTAATTCCCTTAATTTTTCAACATTAGTACCAAGTTCATTAGGTTTAAAATGTGTTAAAGTAACTTCGCTAGCATCATATCTTACAGTTCCATCTTTATTTACATGAACGCCGTTTTTTGATCTTAGAATTGCTTTAATTAAATGTTCAGGGGTATGATCTTTACCAACAGTCCCTCTAACACCTTTAATAAGATCTGGATAAATTCTTGTTTTCATTTTTCTTAAAGAATAATCGAATAAAGATTTTATAGGAACAGACCAAGTTTTATAATCCATAAAATATATTTCTTCATTTTTTTTAGCTTCTTCTGGAGAAATTTCTTCTTTTGTTTTAGCATTAATTTTTTGTTTTATTGTTTTTGTTTCACACATATCACAAATAGAAAACGGTGTTTTATTTTTACAATTAGGACAAAGAAAAACAGGAAAAGAACTAGTTATTTTTCCTTTTTCTAAAGCTGACTGAAAACTTCTTAATCTTCCACCCTCATCACCTACAGGAAATAATCCGTGAGGAGAACCAGTCATTTTTCTCATCTTAGCTTTTTCAGGACGACCCATACGAGCACCAATAAAAACGCCAGATTTATCTCTTATTTCATACGGAGCTAAAATATTTATTATTTCTAAACTATTTTTATCTTTATTTTCAGAAATTAATTTCAAAGCATCCTGAACATCTAATTGAGATCTAACATTCAAAGTTGTCGATAAAGATAAAGCCCTGTCTCCACTTATGATTATATGTTCTTTTGTGGCTTCATGAGGCATCCCTATTAATTCTAAACTTCTTTTTGCTGAAGAAAATTCTTCGCTTCTAGGAAGAATTATTTTAGGAGTTTCTAATTGAAAACTAGCATTAGCTAACCAATGAAATAAATTTTCTAAATCTTTTAAATTAATTTCACTATAAAAATAAATGTGTTGAGGATGTAAAGGCGCGTTTATTTTTTCGCAAATAGCTTTAGCAGTACTAAAACTAACTTTAGTTGTTAGGGGATTAAAAAGTAATTTGGTGATTGCTTCTTCAGGAATATTTAATACATCAGCAAATTTTTTACCTTCTAATTGTTTTTTCTTAAGAATTTCTTGAACATACAAAATCCAAATTTCTTCACAATATCCAGGCGGAACTAACATATGAGCTCTATCAAAAAAATCCCCATAATTAATTAAAACATCTCCAACATATAAAATTTCTTCGACTTCTTTAGTGGTGTTTTTAGCTTCTTCTTCATTATCAAGATAAAGAACACTTCCATTTTTTAATTTCACAATAGGTCCATCTATTGTATCACAAGGTGTAAACGAGGTTGCTTTTCCAGGTCTTTCAACTTTTAATTGTGTTCCTGTGGCTATGAAATCATTTAAGACAGCCATAGTTGCTGGATGAATAGCTTGACCGGAATATCCGCTAGCTCTCGATCGTCCATATCTTAAACGAAAACTCCCGCTGCTCATCGGATGACCTATAACTGGACGACCACCAACTAAATCTTTAACAAAAGTAGGATCTGGTTTTAATTTATTTTTATTTGAAGAATCTTTTTCAATTATTTCTTTTTTTATTCCTGATTGTTTTGCGGCATCTGCTTTTAATTCTTTAACCATTTTAATATGTTCGCCAATGAAATTCCAATCACTCATACCCATATCTTCTCCCCATTCATCTAATTTTTTCCATAATTTAGGGGCTTTTAATGGTATACATGAAGAATGTATTAAACAATATCCACTTCGTAATAAATTAGTTTCAACACGGGCTAAATCTTTAAGAGATGCATTTGATAATTCTCTTTTTTCAGAAGGATCTCCAGCTATTTCTACAGGGATATTTTTAAGTAAAAATTCAGATTCTTCTTTATACGGAAAATATTGTAAATTTGCAACATATTCGTGATAATCTTCAAGTTCAGCGTAACATCTTTTTATTTCTTTTTCATCAGGATCGTATTTTGCATAACCTAATTTTTTTCTTACATAATCAGCAATTAAAACACTTGTTGCCGCTGCAGTTCCTCCTGCGTTTCTTATAGGTCCTGCATAATTTAATCTAAAATATTCTCCTTTTCCATCTCTTCTTTTTTTAATTTCAATAGATGTTAATCCTTCTAAAGGGGAAGAAACAACTCCAACAGTAACATATGCGAAACCAGTTCTTATACCTACTTCGATAGCTTCTATTTTATCTTTAAAACTACAATATTTTTCTTCGGAAATTTCGTGAGCAATTCTAAAAGCAACACGCCAATCTTGAGAACCATATTCTTTTTCTAATTCAATGATTCTTTCAACAACACCACTATTAATTATTTGAGGAGCTATAACAGAAATAATACCTACAACTCTTTCAGCCATGTTTTTAGCTAATTTTATTTCAACAAAATCTTCAGGATCAAAACCTAATTTTCTTGCCTTCGTAGCTATATCAAATGCTTTTTTAGTATTTTCATCTAAATAATTAAAATATTCTTGAATGGCTTGGCTACAAACCATATCTGTTTCGACCATTAAGCAGTCACCTCGTTAAACCTTATAGGGGTTGTGTTTAGAAAAAGAAATCAAAATAACTATATAAAACCATCTTTTGAGTAAATTTTATTTAAAAATTATTTTAAATCATACACTCGTTTTGTAAACTAAAATTTCTTGTTAATGCACTGGTCAAGTCCACAACACATTTAAAAACAATTCTTTTTTTCATTATTTTATGTTAAAAAATTTTAAACCAAGACCTTATCAAACAGATATTTTTAATACTGCTGTTTTACATAATACTTTAGTGGTTTTACCAACTGGTCTTGGAAAAACAGCGATAGCTATGTTAGCCGCGGCTCGCAGAAAATTAAATTATCCTAATTCAAAAATTCTTTTTTTAGCGCCAACAAAACCTTTAGTGGAACAACAATTAGAAAGTTTTCAAAATTATTTTGAATTAGATAAATCTGATTTTACTTTATTTACTGGAGGAGTTCCTCCAAAAAAACGACACGAATTATGGAATAAATCTCAATTTATTTTTTCTACACCTCAAACAATAGAAAATGATATTTTAGCCGGTAAAATTTCTTTGGAAAAAGTTTCATTTATAGTTATTGATGAAGCTCATAGAGCAACAGGAGATTATGCTTATGTTTTTTTAGCAAAAAATTATTTCGAGAATGCAGAAAACCCTAGACTATTGGCTTTAACTGCATCTCCTGGGAGTGATGAAGATAAAATAAAAGATTTAATGAATAATTTAAATATAGAAAAAATAGAATATAGAAAACCAGATAGTTTTGAAGTAAAAAAATATACTCAAGAAACGCAAGTTTTTTGGGAACATGTAAATCTTTCAGAATCACAAAAAATAATAATTTCTTTTTTACAAAAAGCATACGATAGTAAAATTTCTAAAGTTAACGAATACAAACAAGAAGCAATAAAAAAGAATGCTAGCAAAGTTTCTATTTTAAAATTACAATCTCTTCTACATTCTAGAATTTCTCAAGGGGAAGCTAGTATGGAGATATTACATACTATAAGTCTTTTAGCTGAAGCTCTAAAAATTCAACACGCGATAGAATTAGCGGAAACTCAAACTATTTACGCCTTACACGAATATATGTATAATCTTTTAGTTAAAGCAAGAACGAGTAAAACAAAAGCAATAAAAAATTTAGTTATTGATCCGAATTTTTTGAGCGCTTTAGCTATTGTTAGGGATGCAAGAAAGAAAAAAATAGAACATCCTAAATTACAAAAGTTAATTGATAAAATAGCTATTTTAACTCAAAAAAATAAGAATTCTAAAATATTAATATTCACTCAATTTAGGGATACAGCTTTTCATTTAGAATCATTAATTTCTCAATTAACAAGTTCAAAATTATTTTTCGGCCAAGCTAAGAAAAATGGTATTGGTTTTACACAAAAACAACAAAAACAAACTTTGGATGAGTTTAGGAAAGGAGATTTTTCTTGTTTAATTGCAACAAGTGTAGCTGAAGAAGGATTAGATATTCCTAGCGTTGATCATGTATTTTTTTATGAACCAGTTCCTAGTGCGATAAGATCTGTTCAAAGAAGAGGGAGAACAGGTAGACACTCAAAAGGTTTTGTAACGGTGTTTGTAACTAGAGAGACGAGAGATGAAAGTTATAGGTGGGTGGCATTTCATAAAGAAAAAAGAATGTATTCTATTTTAGAGTTATTAACAAAAAAAACACCTTCTGAAGGATTTTTTAATGCTAATGATTCTCAAAAAAAATTAAATTTATTTAAATCACATAATGTAAACAAAGAAATAAATAATATCAAAGAAACAAAACAAAGAATAAAAATAATAACTGATCATAGAGAAAAAGGATCACCAGTTCTTAAAAATTTATTAAAAGAAGACATTGACTTAAATTTAAAACAATTAGCAGTAGGTGATTTTCTTCTTTCAAAAGATTGTTGTGTTGAATTTAAAAATGTTAAAGATTTTGTAGACTCGGTTGTCGATGGAAGATTATTATCTCAATTAAGATCTTTAGTTCAATATCCTAAACCAGTTTTAATAATTGAAGGTGATCAAGAATGGTTTGCAAATAGAATGGTAAGCCAAGAAGCATTAAATGGTATGTTTGCAACAATATCTACAAGTTACAGAGTTCCTATATTAAGGACTTTTAATCCAAAAGAAACAGCTAAACTCTTAGTAGCTATAGCTAAAAAAGAACAAAAAGATGAAGAAATAAATTTTACTTTTCATTCAGCAAAACCTTTAGTTGATAAACAATTACAAGAATATATTGTTTCTAGTTTACCAGGTGTTGGAGGAGCATTATCAAAATCTTTATTAGAAAAATTTGATTCCATAAAAGCATTATTTTCGGCAAATGTAGATGAATTAAAAAAAGTTGATTTGATTGGTGAAAAGAAAGCTAAGGAAATATATAGAATAATTCATAAATCATATTTAGATTCTAAAGAAGAATTTTCTAAAGATATACTTCCAGAACAATAAACTATTTATACTCTTTAATCATATTTTTTATATTATGGTAATTTGGAATTTAAATAATTTATATTCTCAAGAAGAAAAACAAGACAAAATTAATAATTATAAAACTCTTGTTGAAGAGTTTGTTCTCTGTAAAGACAAATTAAATGAAAATATTTCTCCGGAAAGATTTATTGATTTGTTAAAAAATTATGAAGAATTAAAACTTCAAGCTAATATTATAGGTGCAAAAACAGGTCTTAAAGCTGTAGAAGACATAAGTAATCAAAATTATAGAAAAGAAGAACAAGAATTAGATTCTTTATTTACAGAATTAGGAAATAAAACAATATTTTTTATGCATTTTTTTAAAGAATTATCTGATAAAAAAGCAGAAGAAATAATTAATAATTCCTCAAAATATAAATATTTTTTAACAAGAGCTAGGAAAGCGAAAAAATATGCTCGAACTGAAGCAGAAGAACAAATAATTAATCTTAAAGATTTAACTGCTAATTCCTTATCTTCAATAAGAGATGTGGTTGTGGGAAAAATGAGATTTCCTTTTCAAGGGAAAAAATTATCTGATTCGGAAATATCTGTAAAAGTTATGAGTGAAAAATCAGAAGAAAGAGAAGAAGCATATAAATCAAAACTTTCAGTATATGAAGATAATAAAAATGTCTTGGGTGAGGTTTACAAAGGAATTTGTTTAGATTGGTATAATGAAATAATTAAAATAAGAAAATTTTCTTCTTCTATAAGTTCAAGAAATTTTTCAAACGCCTTAAGTGATGAAGTTGTAAATGTTATGTTGTCAGTTATTAAAGAAAACAATTCTGTTTTTCAAGAATATTTTAAAATCAAATCAGAAATATTAAATTATAAAAATTCTCGATATCATTTATACGCTCCTTATAATTTAGAAAATACAAAAACATATTCTTATGATTATTGTAAGGAAAAAACATTAGAAATATATTCTAATTTTTCAGAATTAACCGGACAATTAGCTAAAAACATTTTTGATGAAAATAAAGTTCATAGCGATTTATCTCCTAATAAACGATCGGGGGCTTTTTGTTATTCTTATTCTAAAGATGGCGTTCCTTTTGTTTTATTAAATCATACAGATAAATTAGAAGATCTTCAAACTATGGCTCACGAAATAGGTCACGGAATTCACGGACAATTAGCTAAAGATAAAACTGAATTTACATTTCATTCATCTATATCTTTAGCAGAGGTGGCTAGTATTTTTGGAGAATTATTATTGACTGATGATTTGTTAAAAGAAGCGAATGATGAAGAAAAAAAATATTTATTATTTCATAATATAGATAGATATTACGCAACTATCGCTAGACAAGCTCTTTTTGCGGAATTTGAAAAAGAAGCTCATGAACAAATAGCTAAAGGAACGACTGTTGATGATTTAAGCAAATTATTTTTCAAATTAAATAAAGATCATTTCGGTAAAAATATGGATCTTCCAGAATCATTTGCTAACGAATGGTTATTGATGCCGCACATATTTAATTCTCCATTTTATGTATATAGTTATTCTTTTGCAAATTTAATCGTTTTAGCTTTGTTTAATACATATAAACACGAAAATAAAGATGTTTTTGTAAAAAAATACTTGAAAATTTTAAGTGCTGGTGGAGATGCTGATGTTGTAGATATTCTCGCAAATGCTGGTTTTGACATTACTAAAAAAGAATTCTGGGAAGGGGCTTTTGAAGAAGTGAAAAAAGATTTAGAAGAGCTAAAAACCCTGATTAATTAGAAAGTAAATAGTCTAGTCATAGTTTTTAGCAATTAATTTATTCATTACATGAAATATTACTTTTTTGCAATTTTGCAAAAAAAGACGAGTCATTCGAGCTTTTCGTTCACTGTCGTTCTCGAATCGTTCATGCATTCACGACGCTGCGAAGTAACAATATTTTATCGTAGAATATTTTAAACATAAATGTTTAAAATACGAAAAAATATGATTACTACAAGGACATGACTATTTATTTACATTAATTAGAAAGGTTTTTAATCTTCTGATTATTTTATTTTTAACATGTTTATATCAACTTCTATAAAATATTATAAACGATCCGAAGTCTCGGAAGCATTAGTTAAATTTGCAGAAGATAAAGAAATAAGTGTTATGTATGGTATGGAAAAATTCGGTAAACGACCCGATGTTCTTTCTTACAAAAACGATGTTTTAGAATTAGCTAAAAAGAAAGTTTCTTCATTTCATTGTTCTGAAGAACTATGGCACAACCCATTATCAATAGTTACAGGAATGAAACGACATGAATTAAATGATTTGAGAAAAGGATGGGATTTAATATTAGATATTGATTGTCCTGATTGGGATTTTTCTAAACTAACAACGCATTTATTCATAAAGGCATTACAAGATAATGGTGTTAATTCTATAACTGTAAAATTTTCTGGAAATAAGGGCTTTCATATAGCTGTTCCTTTCGAAGCTTTTCCAAAAACAATTTATTTTGAGGGTGAAAAAAAATTAGTTAAAGATTTATTCCCTGAAGGACCTAGAAAAATAGCTCTTTATCTGCTTGATTTTATCACTAGAAATTATGTTGATTATAATACTGAGAAAAAAGAAATAACTTTTTTGAGCGGATATAAATTTACATTAGATGAACTCAGTAAAATTGCAAAAAAATTTAATAAAAATTTATTTACTCATATTTGTCCTGATTGTGGTAAAGAGCGTCGTGAAGAGAAATCACGAATAATATATTTATGTGAAAATTGCGGTTTTTTATCAAATCCAACAAAATCTTCGGAAGTTATTTCTTGTTTAAAATGTAAGTATCCTGTCGAAAAAAAAATTGTTGAATCTACTTGTCCTCATTGTAATTCAAAAAAGAATCCTGTTGAAAAATTAAATTTGGATGCTGTTGTGGATGTAGATACTGTACTTATATCTTCAAGACACCTTTATAGGATGCCTTTTTCTTTACATGAAAAATCTAAATTATCTTCAATTCCTATAAAAATAAGAGATGTTTTAACTTTCGATAAGAAAGACGCAGAACCAGAAAAAATTGTTTTTGATAATCCTTTTTTAGATAGAGAAAATGTTGTTGAAGGAGAAGCAACAAATTTGTTCATTCGGGCATTTGATTTTCAATATACCCCTAGTAAAAAATCTAAACCATTATTGGTAAAAAAAATAGAAGTTCCTGAAGATGCGATAGCCAAAGATTTTTTCCCTCCTTGTATTCTTAATATTTTAAAAGGTATGGAGGACGGTAAAAAAAGAGCTTTGTTTATTTTAATAAATTTTTTAAGATCTGTTGGTTGGGCTGTTGATCAAATAGAATTATTTGTTTATGAATGGAATGAATTAAATCCTGAACCTCTCCGAGAACAATATATTAAAGGACAAATATCTCAAATTAAAAGAGGAAAACAAATACTTCCACCTCCAAGTTGTTCTAATCAAGATTATTACAAATCATTACTTATTTGCACGCCAGATAAGTTTTGTTCAAAAATTAAAAATCCTTCACAATATGCAAAGAATAAACATTCTTTAGATGGTGGTACAAAAAAATCTTTAACAAGAGAAAAAGTAATTTTTATTGAATATTCTGATTCTATTTCCAAAACATATAATTCTTGTAAAAAATTTATTAAGGACAATTTAAATGTTTTAGATATACAATTAATAGGTTCTTTTGCAATCCCTATCAAATCTAGGGAAGAAATTGATATTCTTGTGGAAGTTAAAGATATGAATTTAATTCAAAAAGATTTACGGAAAAAAAATTTTAAAATTATCTCAATTAAAGATTCAGAAATAATAGCTATTAAAGATGATTTAGATATTATTTGTAAATTATATCTTGTTCCTATTCATTTAAACAAAAAACAAAAATACTTGGATTTGCTTTCTAAAATGAAATCAGATACTAATTTGCGTTTAAAATATGAAAAATTAAAAACTAAATATTCAGGTAAAACTCTCCGTTCTTATTTGATAGCAAAAAATAAATTTTTCTCATTAAATAATTTAGTATGATTTATTCATATACTCTTCTTTTAGTTCTAAAAGGGTCAATTAGGGCTTGTTTTTTTTAAAAAACAAATATTTACTCTTTGATTGCTTTTTTAACAACAAACAAAGCAAACATTTATAAATAAATTGAAGTTTCTGACCTCTGCTCGCAATGAACAATTGCGGGTATGTTACGGCCTGGAACGAATCCGTTTTTTTCAGTACCAAGACAAACCCTGTGTTTGACTTCTGAGAAAATATAATTTTCGTTTTGCTGTAAATAATGATTACAAAAGCATAAAACTTGCTTTTCATATACAATCACAATAAAATTAGGATGAATGAAAAATGGGAAAAAGAGTAAATCCACGACACGGAAGTATGCAATTCTGGCCAAGAGTCAGAGCTTCAAGACAGTATGCTAAAATTAGATCTTTACCAAGTGTAAACGAAGCGAAAATCTTAGGCTTTGCAGGATATAAAGCAGGAATGACTCACGTTATGGCTGCAGATACTGGTAAAACATCATTAACAAAAGGAGAAACAATAGCAGTTCCTGTAACTGTAATAGAATGTCCTCCGATGAAAATATCAT
>JAYENS010000021.1:0-3084 GCA_034722215.1 Nanobdellota archaeon | reverse complement strand
AAAAGAATTAAAAATATCTTTTAGATATTTTTGGCCAAAATTTAATGAAAAAGAAAATTTTTTTATAAATCTTTTAAAAGAAAAATATAAAATTGTTTTAGAAGATAAAAATCCTCAAATTGTTTTTTTTTCCCTTTATCCTGGAAAATCAATTAGTTTAATAAGAAGGATTTATAGATATGTTAAAATAAAATTTTTTAATATTCCTAGTTATTATACTCCAAAAATAAAAGGGCCTTTTAAAAAAATATTTTTTACTCCAGAGAATTATATTCCAAATTTTAAGAGATGTGATTTAGCATTTGGTTTTGAATATGAAAAAAATATAAAAAATACGAAGTATCTTAGATTGCCACTTTATTTTTTTGAAGGAATTGATGAATCTTTAACCAAAAAAATATTATTTAAAGAAAATTATGTTGAAAGAAAATTTTGTAATTTTATTTATGGTCACAGAGTTAAATTTAGAAATAAATTTTTTAAAGAACTTTCAAAATACAAAAAAATTGATTCTCCTGGAAAATGTATGAATAATCATAAGCTTATAGGAAAAACTTCTCTTGAAAAAATAAAATTTTTAGAAAACTATAAATTTACTATTGCTTTTGAAAATTGTGCCTCTTCTGGCTACACTACTGAAAAAATCCTTCATCCAATGATTGCAAAAAGTATTCCTATTTATTTCGGGAATCCAAAAATAGAAAAAGATTTTAATAAGGAAAGTTTTCTGGTTCTTAAAAGTAAAAGTAAAAAACATGTAAAAGAATTGGTAAAAGAGGTAATAGATTTAGATTTAAATGATGAAGTCTATCTTAAAATGCTAAAAAAACCTTGGATTAAAAAAGATTCTTTAGATAAGTATTGTAATAAAAAAAAGATTTTAAATAAAATTGAGATGTTATTAGAAAAAAATGGTTAAAATTTATGTGATACATTATGACAAATTAAAGAAAAGAAAAGAATTTTTAGAAAAACAACTAGAAAAAGCTGGAATTACTGCTTCTTGGTTAATACAAAAAGAAAGTGCTCCTTATAGCAAAAAAGAAATTGAAAAATGGTATACTTATGATAGAAAAAAATGGTCTGAAAAATGTAAAATTATGGAAATTAAAGTTTTTCCTAGACCCTTAGATATAAGTGAGATAAGTCTTACAATAAATCATTTTAAGTTGATAAAAAAAATATCTAAATCAAAAGAAGATTTTGCATTAGTTTTAGAAGATGATGTTATTCTTTCTAAAAATTTTAAAAAGAAATTGAATAAAATTGTCCTTCTCTTAAAAAAGATGGAATGGGATATTTGTTTCTTAGATTGGTGTGGAATCTCTCCTAAAAAAGATTATAAAGAAGGTCTCATTGTTAGAAAAGATAATGTTGCATGGGGGGCGGCAGCTTATATAATTACAAAAAAATCTGCAAGAAAAATTATGGAAGGGTTTAAAAAATTTCATTTAGTTAGCGATGAAGAAATAAAATACTTCTCTAAAAAATTAAATTTTAAAATCTTTTGGGCAAACCCTCCTTTAACATTCCAAGGATCAATTAATGGAAAGTTTAATTCTTCTTTAATTGGGAGAAATAAAAAAGGAATAAGAAAATTTTTTAATTGGAGATTTAAAACATACAAATTTCTTAAAATTAATGGTTTCTTTAGAATTGTTAAGTTTTTTGAAGTTGCAGAATTAAAAATCCGGGAAAAATTAATAAAATGAACCCAAAAAAATATTTTATCTCGTTTGCAGATTCAAGAATGGAAAAAACTCTTAAGAGAATTGCTTTACAAGCAAAAAAGATGAAAATTTATGATTCTATTGAAATTTTTACTGAAAAAAACTTGACTCCGGATTTTAAGAATAAATTTAAAGATAAATTGGTTTTAGGATCTAGAGGATATGGTTATTGGTGTTGGAAACCTCAAGTAATACTTCAAACTTTTGAAAAAATGCAAGAAGGGGATCTTTTGCAGTATTCTGATGCAGGATGTCATTTAAATAAGAAAGGTTTTAAAAGATTAAAAGAATATTTTTCAATTGTTCAAGAGAATAAAAAAGGGATTTTAGCTTTTCAATTCAAACCACTATTTGGAAATGAAATAGAAAAAAAGGATATTTCTAAAAATAAAGAATTTCATTGGATAAAAGGAGATTTGTTAGATTACTTTAAAATGAGAAGAAATCAGAAGATTCTTAATTCCGGGACTATTTGGGCAGGAACAATTTTTTTAAAAAAAACAGAATATTCCCAAAAATTTTTAAAGGAATGGTTAGAAATATTCAAAAATAATTTTGAATTATTAGATGATTCAGAATCTAAATCCCTTAATCTCCCCAGTTTTAAAGAAAATAGGCATGACCAAAGTGCATTTTCGATATTATGCAAAATAGGAAGAATAAAAACTCTTTCAGCATATGAAACTTGGTATCCTTCGGAAAGAAAAACCTTGTTTCACCAAGGGAGAGATTGGAAAAAAATTAAAAATTTTCCTATTCATGCAAAAAGAGATAAAAATCTAGGATTTAAAGAAGAAATTAAAAAAATTAATGAAAAAGTTTTAAATACTATCAAAAACTTTTAATTAAAGATTATTTTAAATTAAAATGAAATTTGATAATTTAGATTTATATATTAATGATAAGAAAATTGAAGATAAAAAGACCTTCTTAAAGTTATGTGTCCAAAATAAAATTTTTTTTAAGAAAAAAATTGAGATTGCCATTTTGAAAGGAAAAATAATTTCTTTAATTAAAGCCTTTATAAAAATTATCTTTAAAGCTCCTCAAAATAAAAATTGGAAAAATTTTAGTAATCAAATTACAGAAGAAATTTTTTCTGAAAGAATTAAGAGAGAATTTAAATTGAGTCAGATAACTAAAATTTATGTTACAGGAGATTTTGGAAAAATTCAAATTTCACCTCAAAAAATTTCAGAAGCTGAATTTTTATTACATTTTTTCATGCAAGAAATCACAGGTTATTTTAAAGAATATTCTTTAAAGAAGAAGGATGTTGTTTTAGATTTAGGTTCTTACCAAGGATATTTTTCATTAGCTTCTTCAATTATTGTTGGGAAAAAAGGAAAAATCC
>JAYENS010000020.1:10463-12961 GCA_034722215.1 Nanobdellota archaeon | reverse complement strand
GCTCAATTGTCTCAAAAGACACAACTAAATCTATTGCGTTAGTTAAAATTCCCATTGATTCGCCGTTTATTTTTTTAAATGACAGATTTTTTCTTTTATATTTTTCTGTAGCATAACTTATTGCATCGTCTGAAATATCTCCGCCAATAACTTTTTTTGCACCCGATTTTGACAATTCAAAAGATCCATAACCCGTTCCGCAGGCAATATCTAAAACAACCTTATCTTTTACAAATTTCTTTGCAAAAAGATATCTATCAAAATGCTCTTTCAATAAATGATTTGGAGTTGTTTTATTTGGGACTACTCTTTCTCCATCAAATTTTAACTCTTTCATTTCTTCAAAACCTCTACAATTTTTTTACTAACGCCTTTTTCTCCATAAGGGTTTTTGAATTTTTTTATCTTAAATTCAGGAGATAAATATTCTTTTATCTTCTCATTGGTTTTTCCCACATCCAACTTTGATAAATATTGGAAATTTGTTATTAATCCTTCTTGTCTTTCTGTGGCCATCCGAAGAACAACACAGGGTTTTCCAAAAATTAAAGATTCTTCTTGCATTGAACCTCCATCACACACAATTAATGAGCATTTTTCTAATTGAGCTATGAATTCTGGATAATCCATTGGAGGCATAATTTTTATTTTTTTATTTTTCATTAATTTCTCATATAATCCAAATTCTTTTAATTTTTTTTCTGTATTTGTATGCATTGCAAAATATGAGTTTATAGGTATTGAATTTAAAATTTCAACAATTTTTGTTAATCTTTTTTTTGATTTTAAATTTTCATGTCGATGAATTGTAATTAATGCAAATTTCTTTTTTGAAATAATCTTAACTTTTTTCTTCTTCGCTAATTCTAATGAATGGAGTGCTGAATCCACAATTGTGTTTCCAACCAAATATATTTCTTTATTTCTCTTTTTTCTTAAATGATGTTTGGATAAAACCGACGGTGCAAAAAGTATTTTTGAAAATGAACCCGCAATTATTCTTGAAATTTCTTCTGGAAAAGGTTCAAAAAGATTGAAACTTCTAAGTCCTGCTTCTAAATGAACATTTTTATATGTTTTTTTAGAGTTAAATAGTTTTGAAGATGCCAATGAAGAAGTGAAAGTAGTCATAGTATCTCCATGATATAAAACATATTTTAAATTTTTTAAAGACTTTAATTCTTTTTTAATTTTAAATAAAAGTCCTAAATTCCATAGAATTGCTTTTAACTCTTTTGAATTGAATTTAGAAGATTTTACTGACTCTTTTGTTAAAGTAATGTCTGGTTTTTTTACTCCAAATTTTTCACATAAATCCTTTAAATTATGCTGACCAGTATGAATAAAATAATAAGATATTTTCTTTTTTTTCAATTCTAACATCACAGGAAATGTTTTAATTAATTCTGCTCTTGTTCCTAAAATTATTGCTATTTTTGAATTTTTTGGCATACTCATTTTAATTAAAAAATTTATTTAAATATATTGGTATTATTTTATAAATTGTAAATCGTCGAATTCACCATATTCTCCGGAAGTTCTTCTAAATTCTTCTTTGTCTAAAATATTTGGCATTTCATTTATTTTCCAAATCTTTATTGGTCCTCTAAATCCTTGATAATAAAAGAAAAAAGGATATGTACCTTCAGAATGAGCTAATTCAAATTCCGAATATTCATTATTTGGATCATCCATTAAATATAATTTAACAATTAAACTATCTTTAACTTTTTCAGATAAATACATTGCTGCACCCTCTAAATCAAATTGTTGTCCTTTTTCGGAATTATAAATATTTGGATAAATATAAACTGTGACATTAACTCCAGAACCAAAATCAATCAATTCTTCTTGAATGTATAAATATCTTAGAGGTATCTTATATTGAGTATTTTGATAAAAATAAAGACCTGTTGGCTGGGAATAGGAATTATTTGTTTTTGTTATTGTAACTCCTCCAACTCCAGCTATTCCTTTTGGAAGCAAAATCTTTTTCCCTTCTTTTTCATAAATTATATCTTCATCTAACAAAATACCACCTCTATATAACCTTGTTATTCCATTCCTTGTCTCTTGTATTTCTGCTTGATTTGAAATAAATGTTGCAAGATAAGAGGCCCTATCTGAGGCTTCCTCGTCATCTCCAATTGAAGAATATGCAGAATATTTTCCAATATCTGTTGGATCAATTAACAAGTGAGAAACATTGTGTGACTTTGCAAAACTTTTTGCTGTTTCAGGATAAGGTGTTGTTAAAACATATCTTCCAATTAAATGGTCCCAAAAACCATTAAAATGTCCTCCATCTGTCACAGTTGGCCTATTTCCGCCTGTTTGAACCCAATAACCATAATCCCACCAGTGAAGAAAAACACTTCCAGGTTCAGTATTATCTCTCACCCAAGACATTGCTTTTTGCCAGTCTGAATTATAGGAAGGGGTTTGTCCTTTTGATTGAGTAATATCTGAATTATAATAACCGACAGAAACAAAAATTA
>JAYENS010000020.1:0-10363 GCA_034722215.1 Nanobdellota archaeon | reverse complement strand
AGTTAAAGGAACCATGAAAGCAATAAAAGGAACAATTGCAAAGAAAACCCTTATTGCTGAACGTACTGCAAAAAGCATTGGAATCATCCATGCTGCAATAAAAATCCATTTTGTTTTTATTTTCCATTCAGAATTTCTATAAATATAGATTGAAGAAATTGCCAATGCTAAAAATGAAATAAAGAAAAACGCTTTTGAAAAAATGTTTGTTCCATTAAAAATTGAAGTTTGTGAAACCCTTGAAAATAAAATTCCCATGATGAAAAAAGCAAAACTTCCAGTGAAAAGAAATCTTAATTTTTTCTTTTTTATTCCTGAAGCTATTTTTCCTCCAACAATAAAAGCCCCTAGTAAAAAAGTATAGAAAACAACTTTTCCTATTTGGCCTATAAAATCATTCAAATAAGGTTGCTTATTTTCTGCAACAGTTAACCCTACTCTTGCTGTACCAAAAGGATAGATTATTTTCTCTATTAAGTTAAAAATCATTGAAAAGAAATTTCCTACAAAAATTTGATAAACTACTCCTCCTAAAATTAAAAGGACTCCAAAATAAATTAATTCAGAATATTTCTCTAATTTTTTCTCTAATTTTAATTTTTTGAAAATTCCTAATTTTTTAAAAATTGTTTCAATTAGGATATAACCTAAAACTATAAAAGTTAAAATTCCTGTTGAACTCAGCATATATCCTTTAACAATTTGACTTAAGCTGTAATTAAAAAATAATGAGCTAATAATTATTCCTGCTACCCAGAAAAAATAAAATATCAATCTATTGAGCAAATCTTTATTTTCTTTTGTTAGCCAAATTATAAAGAATGACAAAGGCAAAATCATGAATAAAAATTTTGCTCCTCCTCCCCATGAAGCTATTGCAAACATTGTTGAAAAGCCTGCCAATGCTCCCAAAATTATTGAGCCTTTAAAATTGGATTTTTTATTTTCTATGTAAAAAAGGCCCCAGGCAAAAAATAAAAGAGCCAAGAAAAAACCAAACATCCCTATTGATTCATGATCGGAAAAACCAGCCATTGTACGATATAAATAAGGAGGAATAATTGCTAACAGAAAAGAGCTTACAAGAGAAAACCATTTATTTTTTGTGATTATAAAAATTAGTAAAGCGAAAACAATCAAACCTAAAATAAAAAAGATTACTGGATTTAGAATAGTCGCAAAATTTAATGTTACTTCTGAATTAAAAATTTTAATTGCTTTGTAAATTAAAACTGTTGATTGCGGTAAAATTTCGTTCGACCACCCAGACTCTAAAGCTTGATATCTCATATCATCTATTTCTGGGAGTTCTCCTCCTGTTTCAATTAATGTTTCTGAAATTCTTAAAAAATAATAAGGATCTAGGGCTAAAGGAGTATAATCTCCAGTTGTAGAATCTATCAAATTTTCGTTGATAACTGGTTGTAATCTTATGTAAGCTCCTATGAAAAGAGTAGTTAAAAATAAAATAATAAATATTATATTTTGTACTTTTTTATTTGATAAAAAATTTTTTGTGTCTTTCCAATATTTTTTTATTTCAGGATTTATGTCCATCAAATTTGGAGGGAAATCTCTTTTTTAAAGTTTGTTTAATCTACTATAAGAAGCTTATTCTGTTTTGAATTGTCGAACCATTTCTGAAAAAGCAGGTCTTGTTATGAAAACTCCTACTGAAATTCCAATAATTGTAGTGATTGCAAATCCTTTTAATAACCCTGCTCCAGCCCATAAAAGAGGAAGTAATGAAACAAATGTTGTAAAATAAGCACCCATAATTATTGTGAAAGCTCTTTTTAATCTGTGTTTCAAACTTAAACCTAGAGAATGAGAGGATTCATCTAAAAGAATTATTAAATCATCTATTCCAGTTCCCATTGTTGCTAAAATCCCTGCAATACTTGGAAGATCTAAATTCCATCTTATCATTGAAGCAATTCCCAAAATAATTATAATTTCTGATATTGTTGTTGCTATTAAAGCTAAAGAAGATTTGAAATTTTTATATCTAATGAAAATTATTATTGAAACAATTAAGATTGCAAATAAACCTGCAAAAATTATTATTCTAATAAATTCTTTTCCAAGAGTTGGAGAAATTGTATCTAATTTTAATATTTCTAATTTATAAGGTAAACTTCCAGTCATTAAGATTGTCTGAAGTCTCTTCATATCCTCTTTTGCAGCAACATAAGCATCTTCTTCTGTTGGTCCTGAACCAGAACCTGAAATTGAAATTTGCGTTGTTACTTGGCCTTTTAAGCCCTCACTTATTAGTAAACTATCTACTTGATTCCCATCTAAAATTAAATCTAATTTTTCAGAAAGATAATTTCCTTGTTGAGTTGCATTTACACTTAATTGATTTGTTAAATCTGCGTGTTTTTTTGCTGCTTCAGGACTTAAAGTTATTGCAAAACTAAATCTACAATAATAAGAGCCATCTTCAGAAGGATTACAACTTTCTATTCTTGAATGTTGTGCGTCTCTTGAAACAGAAGCTATATCTTTACTTCCTCCTTCAAAAACAGTTTCATTTCCTATTTTAGCTTCAAATTTTCCTTGTTCTGAAATTAATTTTTTTAAATGCTTTGGAGTTGCTCCTGCAATTTCAATTAGCATAAAATTGTTTCCTGCTAAATCTGAAACAGATGCTACTTTAAGATCTGTTAAACCGAATGCATTTAATCTATTTGAAGTTATATCTATTAAATCGGAAATTTCTTCAGAAGACAAAGATTTATTTTCTGCTTTGATTAAAGCTCTTGATCCTCCTTTTAAATCTAAACCTAATGCAATATTTGTTTTAGGAATACTTGAAACAGTTATTTCTGGAAAGTTTTTTCCAAAGAAAATATACTCTCCTGATTTTGTTGTTATTATTGTTTTTATTTCTTCATCTGAAGGAAACCTATCTGAAAAGATATTTGAATAATCTTCTATATTTGAAATTTTTTTATTATCTATATAATGAATTATTTGTCCTTGTTTTAACCCTTGATTAAATAAAGAAGAATTTGATTCAATACTTGAAATTACTACTCCTTCTTGAAAAATTTTTGGAGGTAATCCAAAAATTGAAATTAAAGAAAGTAAAACTAAAATTATTAAAACCCATATTTTAAAAGTTACTTTAAATTTCATTTTCTTTTTCTCTCAACATACCATTTAAGTATTGAAACATTTGTAATCCAAGTATTTAATAAATCAAAGAAAAGAGCAATTGTTACTATTCCTAAAATTTGTGCTAAAATATTTGAGAAAGATTTAACAATTAAGAAAGTAAATAAAAATGCAAATAAAGAGGTTAAAGTCATTGTTATTCCTGTTGTAAAGGCTCCAAAAATTCTTCTGTTTAGAGTTCCATCTTTTCTTTTTAAAATTCTAGTTGTTAGTAAAATATCTGTATCAACAGAATAACCAATTATTAACAAGAAAGCAATTATTCCTGCAGTAGACATTTTTATTCCGAGGATGTTTACTACTGCCAAGGTCATGATAATATCTGCAAAAGCAGAAATAATAACTGCTATGGAGGGTATTACAGTTCTAAAAATAATAAATACAACAATTGCCATAAAAAGAAAAGCAATTAAAATTGCAATTAAAAGTTGTCTATAAAAACTATCACTTAATACAGAACCGGTAAATTCAAAATCTGAATTTTCTCCTTCAATTAAATTATATCCTAAATAATCTTCTAAAAGTTTTTTTGCTTTATCCCCTTCAGTGGTTGTTTCAATAATAACTGCCTTTTGTTCTTTAGTAGTTATATCATAAATCTCTCTTAAATTTAAATCCTCTAAAGAAGGAGATAAATAATTCTCTAAATCTAAAAGATCTATTTGATCGTAAATAGTTATAGAAGTTCCTCCTGTTAAAGTGATATCTTTATGGATGAAATCTCCTGTTTGAGTATTAAAAATAATTAAATAAATTATTGAAGCTAGAATTAAAATTAATGGAATTAATAGTAATTTCTTATAGTTTTTATTGTGAAATTTTCCTAAGTTCATAAATTAAGGAATTTTTATTAATATATAAAGTTTGTTGGGCGCCTGAGACATTAATCTAACATATCTGAAAGAGGAGTGCGAGAATCTATATCAATTTAAAATTAAAATATACCCTTAGCAAGATTCTACTCTTAATCTGTGAATTCTACGCATTATTGAATTGAAAATTGTTAGCCTGACCTTTGTCTTGGTTTGAATAAAATTCCTAGGATGACTCACAAACTCGCACACATGAATTTTCTACAAATTAGTTCTGCTATTGAATGTTTGAAGCAAACGAAACCCAAGGCTTCGAATCTTTACGCCCAGAACAGGATTCGAACCTGCGACCCCTTCCTTTCTTCGTTTATTGAAACAGAAATATAAAAATTTCTGATTTACATAGGAGGGAAGTGCTCTAATCCAAACTGAGCTACCTGGGCATTCTTTAAGAGAGTTTAACAAAGGAAAAATTGGAATCTCTTAATATGCAAGAGACAGGATTCGAACCTGCGTAAGGATAAACCACATGAGCCTTAATCATGCCCGTTTGACCACTCCGGCACTCCTGCATGGAAAAACTATAAATTTTAGGTATAAAAAGCTTTATAAATCAAAGAAATCTTCAATTTTTGAAGACGGCCATAGTAGGTTGGAAACACCTGTTCCCTTTCCGAACACAGAAGTTAAGCTTCCTATGTTGTTGACTGTAGTGTCCGATAAGACGCCAAATTTTCAAGCTGTCTTTCATTTTTTCTATTAATAACAAATTTTAAAAACTAGATTAAAAATATATTATAGTAAGCGTGGGTAGTACAGTGGTTAGTATAATTGGCTTCCAGGCATTAAGTGATGTACTTTTTGCGAAGAGACCAATTGACCTGGGTTCGAATCCCAGCCTGCGCATATTTTATAATAAAAAAATCTTTTTATTGATTGAATTTATTCAATACTTTTAAGTGTATTTTATTTAATCCCTCAAGCCTAAAAATTATTACTTTTTTGAAGCCTTGATTTTTTACAAAATATAAATCTTTTTCCAAATTTTTTGGAGAAAGAATAGGCTCATTTCCTAAAATTCCTATTGCGAGTGTGCCTAAAGAAACTGAATAATATTTTTTATTTTTTATTTTTTTAAGATTTGATTTAATCTTTTTATTAAATGTTTTTGAAAACATACTTGAATACCACATAATACTTCTTTCATAATTGATATTATAATTTAATCCAATTAAATTCATAAATTTTGAAACAAATGTAAAAGGATATTCTGCTGTTGTTATTCTTGACTTGTTTTTTTCTAAAAAATTTCTAATTAATCTTTTATTTTTTCTAAAATTGAAAATATTTTTGAAATACATTTTCCATTTTTTTCTTAAAGGAAATTCTAAATCAATCAATAAATGATTTGAGAGAGTATTTAACTCACTAAAAAGTTTTAGCAAATCCTTATAATTTGCAAAAGGAGAAATCCAATAAGAATTTTTAACGATAGGCCAATATGCAACTTCTAAATCTTTTTTATATGATTTTGCTATTTTTTCATATTTCTTAAATTCTAAAATAGATTTAGCTGCAATAAATATTTTTACGGGAAATTTTATTAATTTTAATTTCTTTAGATTTTCTTTATTAGGAAATTCTTCATAAAATTCTATTTTCATAAATAAAAGAAGAAAAGAAGTATTTTAACTCTTTTTGAATTTAGCAACTAGTTCTATTGTATCTGCTTGTCCTAAAAGCACACTTCTACAACAGAATCTTTCAACTCCTAAATCGTCTATAACTTTTCTTTGATTTTCACCTTCTGAAAGCCTTTTTTTGTATTCTTCCCACAAGTGACCTAAAGGTTTACCACAAGAAAAACATCTTACCGGGATTATCATAATATACTGGAAGAAAAGTTGTTTTTAAATGTTGTTGTTAGAAAATTTCTATAAAAAAGCTTTCTTAACTGAAATTTGTTTTTTATCTTAGTAAAAAATAATTATTTCAGTTACATAAATATTTAAAAAGAAATAACTCTTAAAAAAGAAATTAATAAAAAAGGTGATAAAATGAAAAAATGTATTTATTGTAAAACTGAAATTGAAGATGAATGTGTTGTTGATTTTTGTGAAAAGTGTGGTAAAGGAGTTTGGGGTGAAAAAATGTTCAATGCTATAAAAGAAAATATGGAAGATGCTAAAAAAAATGGCACTTTATTACACCAAGATTAAGCTATTTTTCTATAAAGGATAAGTTTTTAAATAGAGTTTTTTTCTCCATAGTTATGGTACGAAGGAAGAATATTAGAACTAGAGGAAAAATTAGTTTAAGTAGATTTTTTCAAAAATTTCAACCAGGAGAAAAGGTGGCCATTGTAAAAGAAATTTCAATGCAACCAAAATTTCCTCAAAGAATTCAAGGTAAAACAGGAATAGTAAAAAGTAAACGTGGAAGATCTTATGTTGTCTTAATTAAAGATGGTAAAAAAGATAAAGAATTTATTCTTCAACCAATCCACTTAAAAAAAATAAAATGATAATAAAAAAAACACCCTTAAGTATGGCGGAATCTCTTGAATATTTAAAAGAAAATAAAGAAACAAAAGCTTTTATTAAAAAATTTACAAAACTTGATGAAAAAAAAGCAAAAGAAATTAGAAAAGATTTAATGCAATTAGATTTAATAAAATTAAATGACGCTAGTATTGCAAAAATTATTGATGCTTTACCTGAAACAAAAGAAGAATTAAATAAATCAATTTTAGAAAGTAATTTAGATGAAAATGAAACAAATAAAATTTTGGAAACAATTAAAAAATACATTTAAAAAAAATGACACGAGAAGAACATGCAATAATATTAGAATATTTACCAAACGGTTATCCTTTGGAGAATAAAAGAATGCCTATAGCTCAGGCTATTGGTAAAAATAATTTCACTCTTTTAGAACTAGTGCCTAGAAGAGGAATGGACTTAGAAATTAAAGAAGAAGTTTATATTGGAGAAGGTAAGCGAGATAAGATATACTATATTATTGGAAGACTTGATAGAGAAAAATTAACAGAATCTGCGAAAAATCAACTTCAAGAATTTATTTCTGAAATGGTCAAATTACAAGAAGAAAAGTTTATTAAGTTCTTTAATGAATCTTTAGCGATAAACAAAAGATTGCATCAAATTGAGCTTTTACCAGGTTTGGGAAAAAAGCATATGCAAGAAATACTTAAACAAAGAGAAGATAAAATCTTTGAATCTTTTTCAGAAATGAAAGAAAGAGTTCAAAATCTTCCTGATCCAGAAAAAGCAATCGAAAAAAGAATTTTTCAAGAATTAACAAATCTTGAAAGATACAATTTATTTACATCATAAAATGGCAGAAAAAAAACAAGAAAGAATAGTAAGAATTTTAGGGAAAGATATAGAAGGAAATGTAAAAATTTATCCAGGATTAACTCAAATTAAAGGAGTTTCTTGGACATTAGCAAATGCAACTTGTAAAAAATTGAAAATTCCTGAAATTAAAAAAATAGGAGAATTATCAGAAGAAGAAATTAAAAACATTTCTAATTTTTTAAAAAATCCAGAAGTTCCAGAATATATTCTTAATAGAAGAAAAGATTTTGAAACAGGAGAAAATAAACACCTTTTAGGAGCAGAATTAGAACTTAAAACAGAATTTGACATTAAAAGATTAAGAAAAATTAAAGTTTATAGAGGATTAAGACATGCTATGGGATTACCGATGAGAGGTCAAAGAACTAAATCTAATTTTAGAAGAAATAGAAAAAAAGGAGCAGGAATTAAAAAGAAAAATAATTAAAAATGAAAAGAAAACATAAACAATATTCAAGACCAAAAAGACCTTTTGATAAAGTTAGAATTGATGAAGAAGCAGATGTTAAAAAACAATACGGATTAAAAAATAAAAGAGAAATTTGGAGAGCTGAATCAAAAATTAGATTAATGAGAAGAAAAGCAAAAAAATTAATTAAAGCAGAAAAAGAAGAACAAGAAGTTCTTTTTCAAAGATTGCAAAAAAAAGGATTTGAAGTTAAATCTATTGCAGATATTTTGGGTCTTGATAAAACAGACTATTTGAAAAGAAGATTGCAAACAATTGTGTTTAATAAAAAACTTGCTTCAACAATAAAAACAGCTAGGCAAATGATTGTTCATAAAAAAGTTTTAATTGACGGAAAAGTTGTAAATATTCCTTCTTATATTGTACCTGTTGAATTAGAAAATAAAATTACTATTAAGAAAAAAATAATAAAACCCAAAATAAAGGAGAAAAAAGAAAATGTCAAAGAAAACTGAAGTGGAAACTGTTAAAGAAAAAGATATAAAAATTGTTAGTGAAAAGGTTAATTCTAAAAAACCTGAAATAGTTAAAGAAGCAGAAGCTGTAATTAATATTTATACTTCTTTCAATAATACTATTGCCCATGTTACAGATATGTCTGGTAAAACTATTACTAAAGTTACAGGAGGAATGATAACTAAACATAATCGTCTGAAAGCTAATCCTACTATTGCTATGTTTATTGCAAAAAGAATTGCAGAAGATGTTAAAGATTTAGGTGTTAAATCTTTCTATGTAAGGGTTAGGGCAAAGACGCGCAATCCTGCGCCAGGGCCAGGAGCCCACACTATAATTAAAAGTTTAACTCGAGAAGGTTTTAAGATTTTAAACATCTTAGATACTACAAGAGCTCCAAGAGGAGGACCTAAAAAGAAAGGAGGTCGTAGAGGAAGAAGACCATAGATTTATATATGGTTTATTTTATTTATTAAAATGAAGATGATTAAAAAAACAGATGAAAAAATTGTATTTGTTATGAAATGTGAAGATAGCCTAGCAAATTCAATTAGAAGAAGTGTTTGGCATATTCCAACTATGGCAATTGATGAAGTTGAAATTTCAAAAAATAATTCTCCTCTTTATGATGAAACTGTGGCTCATAGAATGGGTTTAATTCCATTAAAAATGGATAAAAAATATAAACAAGATTCTACTTGTACACTAAAATTAAGTGCAAAAAAAGAAGGATTTGTTTATTCTGGTGAAATGGAAGGGGATTGTGAAGTTATTTTTGATAAAATTCCTATTACTTTATTAGATAAGGATCAAGAAATTAAAATTAAAGCTACAACTAAAATAGGTATAGGAGAGGAACATTCCAAGTATCTTCCAGGAATAATTTCTTATAGAGAAGTTTTTGAAATAATTTTAGGAAAAGAATTTGAAGAAGAAATTAAAAGAATTTTTCCAAAGAATGAAATTAAAGTTAAAGGAAATAAAATTATTGTTTTAGATAATCAAGAAAAAACCATAGTTGATTTTTGTCAAGGATTAGTAAAGAAAGCTAAAACAGAAGCAGAAATTAATTCTACTGGAGAAGTAGTTTTTAATATTGAAAGTTTTGGACAACTTAAATCAGAAGACATTTGGAAAAGTGCTTGTGAAATTTTAAGAAAAGATTTGAAAAAAATAAAAATTTAGTTTTTAAAAATAAAAAAATTTTAGAATTAGTTTGTTTCTATGGAGAGTACTGCATATTTATTGCAGTTGTATTTTCAAAAAAAATAGTTTTAAGATAAAAAAACTCCTCCTTAAAAAAAGAAAGAAGGGGTTTTTATGAAAATAAATTATTTTTTAGTTTTTTCCCCGGGATAAATATAAAATGGTTTAGATCCATCATCCCAAAAATCTATACGATAGATTAAAATTAAAAAAAGAATAATTAAAATTGTTCCTATTAATCCTTGGTTCCTTTCCAAAAAGGCAAGAATTTTCTCATTGATTTTATCATTCTTCATTAAGAAGAAGAAAATTGTTCCTAAAATAATTAGTATTGATATATACCACTTAGCAAAGCAGTTATTATAACAAATCATTGATTTTCTAAATCTGTGCATAATTTCTAATATTTAGTTAATAGTGAATAAAAACAAAAATCCTTCACTAAAAAAATAGGAAGGATTTTTGTATATTAAGTTAATTTTAAAAAATTAAATGTTTACCTCATTTTTTTATTTTTTTCCTTCTGGAATTTTTTATTCTTCTTCTAATTTCTTTCTTTTCAATATGATCTAAAATTTCTTCAGTATTTATGTGAATGGGATTATTTCCCGGATATTCCTTATGTGCCATAATCTTGTTTTTTAATTGTTAAAAAAATTTATTTGTTTTAAAAAATCAGGCAATAAAAAAGTATTTTGTTCTTATTACCTGATATGAAATTACTCTTTTATTTTTTTGATTTTCCCTCTTTCTTTAAATTAAAATATAATATTATTGGAAAAATTAAAATGAAAAATGAAAGGAAAAGTGGAAGGAAAAATGAAAGTGAAAGTAAAAGTGAAAGTGAAAGTGAAAGT
>JAYENS010000019.1:0-13173 GCA_034722215.1 Nanobdellota archaeon | reverse complement strand
GATTATCGAAAAAACAAATTAAAGCAATTGAAAAGAATGTTAAGAGATCTAAAGGAAATAAAAAGAATAATCTAATTTATTTTTTAGTGTATATTATCTTAGGATTATATTTGATTAATATGATGTTTCCTTTTTTTGAAGTTCCTGAATTTTTTATGAAATTTCATAATTTTTTTATTTTTCTTGGAGGAATTTTACTTTTAATTTCAGCTATTAGATTTTTAAACTCTAGAAGATAATTCATATCGGTAAACAAATCTTTATATATTCTTTTTTCATTCTTAAATTGTTATGAAAAAAAGAGGCCAAATTACTGTTTTTGTGATCGTTGCAATTTTTATTATTGTAGCTGGTTCTTTCTATTTTATATTTAGAGATGCAATTAAACAAGATACTATTCCTTCAAATATTGCACCAATTCATACTAGTGTTTTGTCTTGTGTTGAAGATATTGGATTAGGGGGGATTTCATTTTTAGAATCAACTGGAGGATATATTGAGTTACCTGAATTTAATTCAGGTTCAAGAGCTGCTCCTTTTTCATCCCAATTAAATTTTGCAGGAATTGAAATTCCTTATTGGAATTATATTTCGGCTAGTGGTTTAGAAAAAGAACAAATTCCTTCTTTAGAAGAGATGGAAACTCAATTAGAAAATTATATTGAAAGTAGAATTTTGAAATGTGATCTTTCTCAATATGAAGATGCTGGATTTTTAATTTTAAAAAGTTCTCCTAAAGCAGAAGTTAAAATAAAAGATAATTTTATAGATATTAATCTGAAAATGAATTTAGAAATTAAAAAAGAAGATGAAACTTTTTTGGTTGAAGATTTTGATTTAAGAATTGATTCTAGTTTGGGAGATTTATATTCAGAATCTTTTGAAATTTATGATAAAGAAAAGGATGAATTATTTTTAGAAGAATATTCTATAGATGTTTTAGGTCTTTATGCTCCTTTAGATGGAATTGAGATTTCTTGTTCTCCTAAATCTTGGAATGCAATGGAAATTTTTGAGGACTTAGAATTTGCACTTGAATCTAATATCCATTCAATTAGCAATCAAAAAGATAGAAAAGATTATTTTTATCAGAATGTTCCTTCTGATTTTGATGTAAATTTTTTAACGTCTTTTGATAATTTTCCTTCTTATTTTGAAGTTAATCCTTCTGAAGGTCCTTTAATGGTTGCAGAACCTATTGGGAATCAGCAAGAATTAGGAGTTCTTGGATTTTGTTATGTTCCTTATCATTTTGTTTATGATGTTAAATATCCTGTTTTAATTCAGTTGTCTAAAAATGGGGAAACTTTTCAATTTCCAATGGTTGTTTTAATTGAAGGAAATTCTCCTAGAACTTCTGAAAGAGCTTATCAAAATTTTAATGAAGAGGAAAATTTTTGCAAAAATAGTAATGCTAAAATGAATATTAGTGTTTATGGATATGAAGGAGGGTTGGATCCTATTGATGCAAAAATTTCATATCAATGTTCTGGATTTAGTTGTTATTTAGGAGAATCTTCTCAAGGAATTTTAGAAGCTATGGTGCCTCAATGTTATCAAGGTAAACTTGTTGTTGAAAGTGAAGGTTATAAAAAATCAACTTTAATTCAATCAAGTATTAAGGAGACAAATGTTTTAGTTATTTTAGATAAGGAATACACTAAAAAAATAAATCTTTTATTAGGAGATGTTGTTTATTCTAATGAAGCGGTTATTTCTTTTGATGATGGGGAAAAAATACAAACAATACTTTATCCAACTCAAAATGAAGTTTCTTTAAGTGAGGGGAATTATGAGGTTCAAGTATATGTATATGAAAATTCTATTTTAGAATTAGAAGAAACTATTTCAGAACAATGTATTGAAGTTAGTTCTGGGATTAAAGGTATTTTTGGAGGAACTAAAAAAGAATGTTTTGATGTAGAGATTCCTTCAAATTTAGTAACTAATGCTCTTTCAGGAGGAGGAAGTGAAATTATTTCTGTTAAAGAAAACGAATTATTAAATTCTAATTATTTAGAGATTAAAACAGTGGATTTGGGAACTCCTTCTTCTTTTGAAGATTTGCAGAAGAATTATATTTTATTTGAAAATAGTAAATTAGAGGTTAATTTTATATGAAGTTTAATAAAATTTTAATTTTAATTTTAGTAAGTCTGTTTTTAGTTTCATTTGTATCTGCAGAATATATTAAATCTAATCCAAGATATACTTCAAGTGTTCCTTATAGTTCTTTTGATAGAGGAAATTCTGGGAGTTCTTTTGATAAATCTATGTGTGAACAAGGTACTGATTTTATTATTCAAATTGCTCCTTTTGGATGTAATCCCTCTGTTGTAAGGAGTGATTTATTGGAAGAGCAAGATGTTTATCTTTTTTGTGAATTAGAAGCATTAAAAATAAATCCTTTAATAGATCTTAGTAGTATAAATAAAATAACTTTTAGTGGAGATTATCCTGCTGAAATTAAAAAAATTTATTTTCATCCTAAATATGATTCTCTTGGAGAAAATTCTAAATTAAATAATTTGATGTTTGATACTATTGGTCATGTAGTTATTCAAATAAGACAAAATTCAAATGAATCCTCTTTAATGAATTGTGAAAAGAATTCTATAGGTTCTGAAGTTTGTTATCTTTCTGGAAATTTAACAGCGAAGCTTAAATATGATTTTAAAAATTCTTTTGGATTAAAAAGACAAACTTTTTATCTTCCTGTTATGGAAGATTCTGAATTTGATAAAAGGCAAGGGCAGTATTCCTTTTTTGATAAAAGGGGTTACTTAAGGGCAGATTATGTTGGATCTAATGAAGCTTCAATTGGGATTTATTCAGGAGTTTATACTAATGCTTTTGGATTTAGAGGATCAAGAGATAAACAAAAAATAAATAATTTTAATTTAAAAGTTGGAGAGGAGTCTCCTAAAGTTTTTCTTCCTGGTTTTGAATGTTTGGCAGGAGTTAAATTTAGGTTAGATAGTTTAGATATCGCAGATACTACTGTAACACTTTCTATTAATTCACAAATGATTGAACTTACTGAAGGAGAACGTTTTTTAGAGGGGAGATGTGAAGTTGTAAAAAATAGTATTGATAAAATTGGTTTAAATCAAAAAGTTAAGATAAGATGTAATGAAGATGATAAAAGTTTTATGAAATCTTCTTCTTATAATTTAAGAATTAGTCCTAAACTTTTATTTAATATAAGTAATGAAAAAATTGAAGCTTCTGTAGGGGATAAGTTGTATGATGATGGTGTTAAATCAGTTTATTTAGGTTATGTAGTTAGTGAGGGTGATATTTATGGATCTAGTTCTTTTAGAGCTACTTTTTTAACTAAACCAATTAAGGCTGGAGAGACTTCTTTATCTGAAGATGAAATTAAATTCATTGCTTGTCTTAGAGAAAAGGAAGTTAGTGGAATCATGAGGGCTTCTTGTGGAACTGGTTCTGTTTTTAAATGGTTTGTAAAAGGTGAGTGGAGAGAAGATTTAGTATTCAACGAATCTAAAATTGTTAGAGGTGAGATTGTTTCAATTATTGGATTTACAGGAGGACAAAATATTCCTTTAGATAAAAATTCCACTTTGAATTATAATAAAGCTATTGATTCTTATGATGTAGTTATAGATAGTTTTTTTGATGAGAGGTATCCTGAAACTGAAGAAAAAACTTTAGCAGAAATCTCAGCTTATTCTAAAATAGAATTGGCTATAAGTTTAAAACAAGAGAATGATGTTAAGGATTTTTGTAGAGACTTTAAAATTTTATTTTCTGATTCGAAGTATGATATTTCTGAATGCGATAATATTTTGCACAGATCTAGTTCTTCTCCTTATGATGTTAATGTTTTAATAGATGGAGATTATAAAAGGATAGCTTTGGAAGGAGTTCATGAACCTAATTTTAAAGATTATGGAGTTGTTCTTAATGTTAGAAGAAAAGATGGAACTATTAATGAAGATTATAAATTAGTAAAAAATAGCTTAATTTATGTAGATGTTCCAAAAGAAAATTCTTTTGATTATGATGGAAAAGAGTTTATTAGGTTAGAAGAAATTGGAGAAGATTTTATTAAACTTAAATTAGATTTGAAAGGATCTTCAATTTATACGAGAATTGCAAAGTCTGGAATTGTGAAGGAAGATATTCCTGAAGATTTTAAGAGTGATTATATTTTCACAGTGAAGGAGATTAATTATAATAGGGTTGCAAAGGTTTCTATAAATAC
Source organism: Nanobdellota archaeon (assembly GCA_034722215.1). Lineage (GTDB taxonomy): Archaea > Nanobdellota > Nanobdellia > Pacearchaeales > GW2011-AR1 > GW2011-AR1. The sequence continues at coordinate 8,942 of JAYENS010000019.1, read as the reverse complement.
TTTTAATGATAAGCAATTTAGTGAAGTTGATTTTCCATTTAAAGTAGGAATTGAAAAAAGAGCTATTCAACTTTCTCCTGAAAAAATTTCTCAGAGAATTGAAAAATTGAATAAAACAATTCAAACTTTGGAAGGAATTACAAATGTTCTTGGAGATACTGTTAAAGTTATGAAAGCAGCTTGTTTAGGAACTGGAGCAACATTAACTATTAAAAATATTATTCAAGGTTCTCAGGGAGGGACAATTGCAAGACAAGAAGTTATGAAAGGGGAAGGAGGATGGTATGAACAGTGTAATGATTTAATTAAGAAAGGAAATTATTCTACAGAAGATCAGTGTTATTTACAAAATGCAGATAAAATTGATGCAGAAGTAAAAAATATTACTAAAGTTTTAACGGTTCAAAATAATAAAATAAAATCAATTCAAAATCAAAAAGGAATTAGTGTAACTAAATTTGGACAAAAGTTTGTAGATACTGAAAAACTTGTAGAAATTTATTCTAAAAATGTTACAAAAGAATTAGCTTGGCTTGGAGATGAAATAATTAATCCTGATAAAAGTACTGAGAATATTAATTTAACTGAATTAAAAAAAGTTTTGACAAAAGATTATTGGAATGAAAATGTTTATGATTTAGATAATTTAAAAAAAATTGAATTATATTCTATTCTTTTAGAGGGAGATAAAAATAATGAAATGTATAAAAAAAGATTGTATACTGCTTTGAATCAAGTTGAGGTTAATAGTGAAAATTCTGTTAAACTTTTTGGATTGGCAAATAAATATGGTATTGATAAACATAAAATTCCTTTTATCACTTTAAGTGAAGATACAGAAGTTCTTCCTTATTATGGATATAAATTACAAGATTTAGGGATTAGTATTCCTGGTTATGATTCCATTTCACCTGTTACAACTCTACAAACTTCAAAAGGGGATCAGTATATTATAGTTTTGAAAAATCAAGGAACAGATATTTTTCCTATTGAAAATAATTCTCAAGGAGATCTTGCTGTTTATGATGAGAATTTAAATCTTGTCGAAGTCAAATTTGGTTCAAAATTAGATAATATTTATTTTAAACTTTATGATAAATCTTCTTATAAAAATTCATATAAAAATCCAGAATTAAGTTTTTATGAAACAGAACCTTATAAAGGGCTTCCAGCTGTCATACCTATTGATATTAAAGATGGATGGTATGTTTATATAAAACAAACTTTACCAGGATTTGGAAATATGCGAGCTTATGATGAATCTGGGGTTGTTAATAGTTTTTGGTTATGTAATGTTGGTTCGAATGGTTTAGAACAGAGTATGAAAAGTCCTGATGATATTTGTCAAATGATTAATATGGGAACAGGGCAACCTTATAATCAATTTCCTTATTTAGAAAAAGAAGAAGCAGTAGCATTGATAAATAAGGCAGTTAGAGCAATTAAAGAAGCAAGTAATATAAAAAGAGATGGAGTTAAAGAAACTAATATTTTAGGTCAAAGAGTTTCTATAGGGAGTCCTGAAGTTGATTCTCCTGGAATAGCTTGTAGTGATTATATGTCTCCTAAAGATTGTCAAATTTTATTTAATGTATGTGATCCTGTAATTTGTCCTTCGAGTAGATGTGATTTTGGAGGAAAATATCCTGTTCAAGATGTTATTCAATCAGGAGTTATAGGGAGTGTTCTTCTTTGTGCTCCTAATGTTAAAGAAGGAATTTATTTACCTGTTTGTTTAACTGGAATTAATGCTGGTTTTGAAGGTTATACTTCTGTCGTGAAATCTTATCAAGATTGTTTGAAAGAAAGTTTAGAAACAGGACAAACAGTGGGGGTTTGTGATAAAATTCATAGTATTTATACTTGTGAATTTTTTTGGAGGCAGGCACAACCTTTAGCTAAAATTGTTGCTCCAAATCTTTTAAGTAAAATTTTTAGACAGAATACTCGTGGAGGAGGAGAGTATTTAGGAATTCAAACTGCTTGGGAAAATGCAAAGGATTCTTTAGATTATTTTTCTCAATTTTATGCTGTCAATTCTTATAAAGCATTTAAGGCAAGAAGTACTGCAAATGTTGGAGGGGAAGTTTGTGGAAATTTTATTTCTCAAGTTTATCCTAATTCAGGAGGGGTTTTAGATATGTTAACTGAAGCAGATAGTCCTATTCAGTTTAATGCTAATTTTGAGGAGATACTTTTTACAACAGCTACTTTTCCGACAACTAGTCATTATAAGGTGTTTTATCATATTTATGCAGGGAATGATAGGGGAGCTTATTATCAAGTTTATTTAAGGGGAAGTGAAGGAACTTCTTATTTTCAAGATTCTAATTCTGGAAGAATTGTTAATTCAGGTTATATCCCTCGAGGAGAATATGCTAGTGAAACAATGGATTTTACTGCCCCTTCAGGTTATAAAGAATTATGTGTGATAGTAAATAATCAAGAAGAGTGTGGATTTAAACAAGTTTCAACTAATTTTGTTTCAGAATATGTTAAAGAAAAATATGTTGAAAGTCAATTTACTGAAACAGATATTAAATCTGAAAAAGAATGTATTTCTGGAATTCCTAGTGTGTATTCTTTAGCTAATTTAAATGTCCAAGAAGGAGTAGGAGATTTAATTGATCCTGCAATTTACAATAGAGGAATTATTCGAATTTGTGCAACAGAGAGTCCTGGAAGTGGGCAAGATCTTGAGAGATGGGTTGAAGTGGGAGAGTGTGATAATCCTGGAATTAAATGTTGGTTAGATAAAGATAGTGCAGATGATGCTTTTAATCCAGCATGGATAACTAAAGAAAATGCTCTTGGAGATGTTACAAATGAATATGTTAAGAGTATGTTAAAATCTGGAAAATATTTAGATGAAAAAGAATTTGATTCTAAAGTTGAAGAAATTTTAAAAGAGATAGATATGATAAAAAGATTAGGGATTATTAATAATATATCTTCTAAAATTTATCTTAATAATCACAAGGGTTACTTACATTTACAAACTGGTAAAATTTATGGGATTTTTGCAATCACTTCTTTTAATAAAATGAAAAAGTCTTTTATAGGAGGCAGTTCAACATCTACTTCTAGCAGTTCTTCAAGTTCAGGAACTCTTTCAAACCAAATTAATAGTATTCCTATATCTTTTACTTCTAGTTTTTTTATATTTGATTTTAATAAAAAAGATTCAGATATTAATTCTTATGTTTTTCAAGATGGTTTGTGGCATTATGTTTCTGATCCTTTTACTTCTTCAATAACTTATCAAAATGTTTATTCTCAAAAGTTGAAAGATTCTTTTACAAATAGTTATGATTCAGCTTTGACTGGAAAACTTCTTAAAACAGATGAGTATGAAGAAGGTTTAGATTTATTTTTAGAATATTTAAAACAGGATGGTTCTGAAATTAGTATTGATAAAATTAACTATAAAGATAATTTATTTACAATTAAAGATGTTGAAAAACCTTTTAGAAATATTTATATTAAATATGAAAGAGAATGGATGTATGGATATAAGATTTTGAGGTTTCAGAAGTTTAAAAATATTAAATGGTATTCTACTTCTCAAATAATAACTCCAAATTGGTGGATTAATTCACCTGTAAATAAACTTCCAGAAAATATTGTTTCTTTATTTAAAAAATTAGAAAATGAAACTTTTGAAGAAGGTTTTAAAATAATTTTTTCAGAAGAAGCAATTTTAGCGTTTGAAGCTGCTAAATCTAGCAGTTCTTCTTCAAGTAATAGTGGTTTTGGAATTATTACTTCAAATAATCTTTTAGATGTTCTCAATTATTATGAAGGAAGATTTGTTCCTGTAGAAACTTGTAAGTTATTGAGTGGTCAAAGTTTTGTTCATTGTACAAGTTCTTTACAGTTTATATATAATCAAATTGGAGTTCCAAAAGGAATTATTAATAATTATTTTTCTGTTGAAGATGGAACTAAATTTACTACTTCAGATGGAACTTTTATTGCAGGATCTAATGGAGATTTTAAAACTTATACAGGAGCTTATAATGTTAATATTAATACTGAAGAGAAGAAATTAAATCTTTTGGAATTTGGAGATAGAATAGATATTATTGATGGCGGTCATCCTCATTCTATGATTTTTGTTGAATGGATTAATAGAGTTAATAACTCTGCAAAAATGTATGATTGGAATGGAAATGTTTTTTATCTAGGAAATACAAATTTATTAGGAGAAAAATGTGAAGTCCCTTATACTTATTATAGTTCTTCTTATGGAGAAACTATTTGTAAAACTTATAGATTTGTTGAAAGGGATTTAAGTGATGATGCTTTTCCTATCTATAGGATTAAAAGGCCTTCTTCTGGAATTATAATTTATAATACTGTTTCTTCAACTATTTCTCAAAAATATATTAATTCTTATGATAAATATAAAGATAATTTTAAAAAATATTCTGTTGCTAATTTACCTAAAGGATTTACTGAAGTTGAATTTAGATCTTTATTAGTTGCGATTTCTCAACAAGAATCAGGTGTTGGAACATCTACTACGATGGGGCCTAATTCTGATGAGCCTGGAATAGAATGGTTTATGGGTTATACTGATGGTGCTAATTATCCGGATAATTATAGGGGAGTGGATAATCAAATAAGATTGTCTTCTGATACTTTGGAAAGGGCTTTTGAAAATAATAATAAAAATTATGCTTCTTGTTATACTAAAACAGGTGAAGATAAAATTATTTGTGTTCTTAATCAATATTATGGCGGGAAAAATAGTTATGCTTCAAATGTTTTAGAATTTAAGGAATCTTGGGAAGAATATCTTTAAAATTATTTTAAATTTTTAGGTGGAACTATACAAAATTTACTATTAACTATTTGGTATTTCCATTTATCATCTTCATTAGGTAAGTTATATCTTGTTTTTTCATCTATTTGATAGAATCCTTGATAATATTTTCCACCAATTTCTATTAAATTAAAACCCATTTGTTCCCCATTTTGTTCTGTGAATTCAAGATAACCAATTTTTGGAATTTTTTGGCTTTCTGTTGTTTTTTTAGGTATCTTACATTTTTTAGGATTTGTATTTGAATAAATATTTGAAGTAGGAGTACATGAAGATATATCTAAACTTTCATAATTAGTATTAAGTCCTTTTATCCAATTTACTGTTTCTTTTAAATTTCCTTTAATATCAAAGCTTTTATCTACATCATATCCTTCATAAGCCCACAAGAATCCACAAGGAGCGTTTGAATCTGGTTTAATGAGATATTTAACATCTCCTAATTCTATTGTTTTATATGTAAAATCTTTAGAATTTTTGGATTTTAATTTAACATGTTCCATATCTTGAGCCTTTAATATAAAAGGAGAAGCTATTGCTAAAGCTGTTGCCCCTAAGTTTACTTTTGTTTTTGTTGGAATTGTGTCCCATAATTTTTTTATTAAATTTGTCATAAAAATAAATGGAATAAATAGTTTATAAATCTTCCTATTTGTTGTAATTGGTCAGTTATTACAAATATACAAAATAAGGATTTGTAGATTGCTTTGCTCTCTGTTATTTATTATTAAATGTTTGAAGCAAATGAAATTTAAAGGTTTTAATCTAATTAAAATGCGAGAACTAGGATTCGAACCTAGGTAAGCATAAAGCAACAGGTCCTAAGCCTGTCCCGTTTGACCACTCCGGCATTCCCGCATTATATTAATTTTAAATAATTTAAATATAAAAAGGTTTAGAAAAGGTATGTTTAAAAATGATAAAATGTTTTCATAATTTATGAGTATTTTAATAAATCTGTTAATAATATTTTTTAGTAGTTTTTTAATTTATGTTTTTGGAAAAAAATTTGCAGAAGTTTCTTCTAATTTAGGAGATTATTTTAAATTACCTAAATCTGTTAAGGGAGCGACTTTTGATGCAATTGCAAGTTCAATGCCTGAATTAATGGTTGTTTTATTTGCAGTTATTTTCTTTAAAAAATTTGAAGTAGGTATTGGAACTATTGCAGGTTCTGCTTTATTTAATTTATTAATTATTCCAGGTATTTGTGTTTTAGTTTCTCCAAAAATTTTCAAAGTTTCTAAAGAAGTTATTCATCGTGATGCTTTGTTTTATATTATTTCTGTATTTGTTTTATTGGTTTTAATTTTATATTTTAAAGTTTGGGGGTTGGGAATTTCTTTAATTTTAATTTTAATTTATTTAATATATCTTCGAAAAATTATTACTCATACTAAAAAAGCAACAATAAAATCTCCTGTTAAAGAAGTTTCTTTTCTTAAAAATATTTTTTTGTTTTTTATGATTATGATTGGAATAGGATTTGTAACATATTTTCTAACAGGTGCAGCAATTGATTTTGCCGAATCTATTGGAGTTTCTTCCATAATAATAGCTTTTACAGTTATTGCTGCTGCAACAAGTATTCCTGATGCAGTTATTTCAGTTGTAAATGCTAAAAAAGGTAATATTGATGATGCTACTAGCAATGTTTTTGGTTCAAATATTTTTGATATTTTAATTGGTATTGGATTACCTCTTTTAATATATTTTATTCTTGTTGGTCCAGTATATATTGTTTTTAATCATTTAGAAATAATTTTAGGTCTTTTAGGGGCTACAATAATGTTATTTTATTTTATGATTGAAAATAAAACTTTGTCAAAAAAACAAGGAATTTTGTTATTAATACTATATTTGTTTTTTGTAGGGTATATTAGTTTTATTTAAAGATAAATTTTGGAATTATTTTATTTTAGAGCTTTCTTTTTTTCTTTAGATTCAATTTCTTTTTGTTTTATTTTTTCTTCTAAATTTAATCTATCAATTAATTCTTTGTAACGATTTCTAATTGTAACTTCTGTGATTCCTGCAATATCTGCAACTTCTCTTTGAGTTTTTTTCTCATCATTCATTAAAGCAGCAACGTAAAGAGCTGCAGCAGCAATTCCAGCTGGGCCCCTTCCTGAAGTTAATTCAACATCTCTTGCTTTGTCTAAAATACTCAAAGCATCATTTTGGGTTGCTGGGGATAATTTTAATACTGCTGAAAATCTTGAAATATAATCTTTTGGAGAAGATTGTTTCACTTTAATTCCTAATTTTCTAATTATAAAACGATAAGTTCTCCCAATTTCTTTTCTTTCAACATCTGAAGCTGTTGCCATTTCATCAAGTGTTCTTGGAATGTTATAAGATCTACAAGCTGCATATAAACAGGCTGCGATAACCGATTCCATTGATCTACCTCTTACTAATCCTCTTTGTAAAACATAATTATAAATTCTTGAGGCTTCATCTCTTACTACATTTGGTAGATTTAAGTATGAAGCAGTAACTCTTAGTTCTGCCATTGCAAGTCTTAAATTCCTTTCAATTGAGGTTGAAACTCTTTCTTGCCATTTTTTTAATCTTAAGAATTTTCTTGTTTGTTTTGGTTCAAGTTTATAGATATCTGAAATTTCTCCAACATTTGTTGTTAAACCTTTATCAAATTTTTGCATAGACATTGGAGCCCCTCCACGTCCTTTTTTTTCACCTTTATCAAATTTACCTGATAAATCTATTCCTGTATCTACCATAGTGTCTTCAACGACAAGTCCACAATCATTACAAATAATTTCTCCTAGATAAGAATCAAGAGTTAAATTGATGCTTCCACATTCAGGACATTGTTGTATGTTTGCCATTTTAGAATATAAATTTTGCGTAAACTTTATAAATGAATTGCCTTTATAAAGCTTTTGTTTTAGAAATAAATAAATTTTTATCGTCGTTAAAAATTTATTCAATAAGAATTCCGTTGATATTTCCTTCTTGAGTTGGTTTATTAGTTATTTTTGCTTTTCCTAATTTTGTTTCAACAATTGTACCTTTTGTGATAATGTTCTGTCTTGCAAGAAACCTATTTGAAGGAGTTTCAAGAACATTTTTAATTTCTGTTTTTTTAATTTTATCTTTTATTTTGAGATTAATTAATTTTCCTTTTAATAAAAATGTCTTTTTATTTCCACCTCTTGTCCTAATTGTTTTCTTTTTTTCTTCTCCAATTTTTACAGTTTTTAATTGACCTAATCTTTCATATTTTTTTTTCTTTCTTCTTTTAAGATATTTTCCGCCTGAAATTTTTTTCCCTAGTTTCATGTAAATTGAATTGAATTTTTGTTTATAAATCTTTTCACTGAAAAAATATGGAAAAATTTAAAAATGAATTTTATCTAAACAAATTATGGTTAACGGAATTGAAAGACCTCTAGACCTTTTGAATACATCGAAAGGAAAAGAAGTTTTAGTGCATTTGAAAGGAGACAAACAATTTGTTGGTACTCTTTTAGCATTTGATATCCATATTAATTTAGTATTGGATAATGTAAAAGAAATGGAAAACGGAACTCAAAAAAGAAGTTTAGGTTTGACTTTTCTTAGAGGAGATACAATTATTTATATATCTCCTGCTTCAACTGCATTAAACGAATAGTTTAGCGTTTGACCCTTTATTTTCGCTGGGGTAGAATTCTAAAGTTTTTTAGTTAGCTTGTGCTTTAAAAAAGTTATTAAACACTTTTTGACATATGTTAATATGGTAAAAATAATTTTTTTAGGAACAGCTGATTCTATTCCTAGTAAGAACAGAAATCATATTTCTGTTTTGTTAAATTATGAAGGAGAAAATATTCTTTTTGATTGTGGTGAAGGAACTCAAAGACAGTTTAGAAAAGCTGGTTTAAATCCTTGTAAGATTACTAAAATTTTGATTTCTCATTGGCATGGAGATCATATTTTAGGTTTGCCGGGATTATTATCTACTTTGGCTTTAAGTGGTTATAACAAAGAACTTCAAATTTATGGTCCAAAAGGTATTAAAGAAAAGATAAATTCTATGTTAGTTTTATTTAATTTTAAAAGAGATTATAAGATAATTGTTAAAGAAATTTCAAAAGGAGTTTTTTTT
>JAYENS010000018.1:0-3197 GCA_034722215.1 Nanobdellota archaeon | reverse complement strand
GCTTTTTGATGGAACTCAGACCCCCAGTGCTATACACATATAGTCTGCCTTCGGCAGAATTGATTGGAACTCAAATTTTACTCTGCGAGATTTTTTTGCTACGCAAAAAACCGTTGCACTATCTCTTGGTCTCCGTTTCACTCCGACGAACTTAACATTGCGATTAAGAGATTCCGAAGTCTTGCAGACTTCTCCATCCAAATTGAATTTTTGGAGGTCGCTACGCTCCACTCTCAAAAATCCAACTTCTCTTAATCGCGATGTGTTATGTGCAATTATTTCCAAGGGCTAAAAGATTTAAGGGGCAACAACAAAAAGTTATAAGTATAATAATTAGCAAGATATTATTTTTATTAGAGAGTTGTTTGTAGAATTATCTTCAAATGATTTATAATTATTAAAAAATAATTTATAATTGTTACTTACTTCTTTTTGGGTTTTTGTAAACAAATTTAGTTTGTCAGAAACATCTACACCTTCAATAATTTCTAAACTTTCAAAAGAAAATTTTGGATAATTAAATCCATTAGCAATAAAATAAACTTTCTTATAACCTATCTGAAACATATTAAAGATTGCAGTACTCATCGTAGTGCCCTTAAATACATAATCATCAACTAATAAAGCAGGTCTAGAAATATCAGGATGTTCTATAAATCTTAATTCAGGATTTTTAATAAATTCTTCTTTGGTAAATTCTTTTTTAAGATTATTTCTCAAATATTCAGAGATTGGTTGATCTAAACAAACATTTTTCACTTCATCATAATAATATTTTGAAGAACTATATTCATTATTTATGCACCTTGTCAAATTTCCTTCAAATAATTTATTATATGATGAAGGATAATAAGTTATAAATCTAAGAAAATCTTTACTCTCTGAACTAAAATTGACTAATTGTTTAGCGAGGCCATAACCTTTATCTAATATAGCAATAATATCAAAATTTGTTTCAGTAATTAATTTATGAGGTATGAGCATATTATTGGAATAATAAATGAATTTAATAACTTTTTGTAAAAACAACTATTTGCCCTTACTTCTTGTTCTTGAATGTGTCGCATTTGCTCTTTCGATAGAACGCCCTTGAAAATAACTATCCCTACGAAATCAAAGATTTTCTTCAGGTCGCTGAACAGCAGATTAAACAGAAAATCCTGCAAGGATTTTCCCGAATTTCTACCGTTGGTCGAAACTCTCCTTAAGCCCGATGTTCATTTCAATTTCCAATCTTCTCCTTAGCGTCGGTAAACCAAAAATTCTGATTTTGATATCTTCGTTTAACGCTCCAAAATGAAATTAAAATTTCACTTAACACGCTGATTAAACGAAATTGTTGAAAAATTATTTTGATTTTATTTTATTTACAATTTTACTAATGATAATTCCCAAGATTGCTCCTCCAATTGCAAATGCAACAACAATTTCCCAAGAAGGTTTACCCATAGTTGCATATGCAAAAGCAATTGATGCTCCTGCGAATGATCCTGCTGAAATAAATGTATCCATAAAAAAATAAAATCTTTAATCTTTTTAAATCTTTCAACAACTACAATATCAAAGAATTTTCGGAGATTGGAAATACTCTTCGGAATTTTTCTAATTTTAGATAGACTAGGAATACTATAAAAAATAGATAAAAAGAAAATAATAATCAAAAGATAATTTTCCAACAACCTTAAATAACAAATCTCTCTATTTTTTCCATGGTAAAAAAACCAATTCGTTCAAAATCAGGAATAACTCCTTTAACAGTGGTTTTACCTCCAAAAAAATGCGATCATGGAACTTGTCTTTATTGTCCAGGAGGAGATGATGTGCCTCAATCTTATACAGATAAATCTCCTGCAATAATGCGTGCAATGGCTTTAGAGTATGATATAAAAAAACAAGTTAAAGCAAGATTAAATGTTTTAAAAAAAATGGGGCATCCAACTGAAAAAATTGAAGTAATAATTATTGGAGGAACTTTTTTACAATATTCTGAAAAATTTAAATATAATTATATAAAAGGACTTTATGATTCTATCAATCAAAAACAATCAAAAACATTAAAGCAAGCTAAAAAAATAAATCAAACAGCAAAGCATAGAATTGTTGCGCTTTGCATTGAAAATAGGCCAGATAATTGTACTGAAAAAGATATTAAAGAAATGCTTTCATATGGAACAACAAGAATTGAAATAGGTGTTCAAATTCCTGATGATAAAATTTATAAAAAAACAAACAGAGGACACACTGTTAAAGATGTTGTAGAAGCAACTCAAAGATTAAAAAATGCAGGATTTAAAATTGGTTATCATATAATGCCTGGTTTACCTTATTCAAATAAAAGAAAAGATTTGAAAAAGTTTAAATTAATTTTTAAAAATTCAAAATTTAAACCAGATCAATTAAAAATATATCCTTGTCAAATTGTTGAATCTTCTCCTTTGTCAAAAATTTACAAAAAAATAAATTATAAACCATATACTAATTTAGAAATTGAAAAACTTTTAATTAAATTTATGAAACTAGTTCCAAGATATTGTAGGGTTATGAGGGTTATGAGAGAAATTCCAAAAGAAAAAATGAAAGTTGAAGCAGCTTCAACTTCAATGAGAGGAAATTTACGAAAAATAAAAAATTTAAAAGAAATTCGTTCAAGAGAAATAGGTCAACAAAAACAGGAAGTAAATTTAAATACAAAATTAAAAATAACAAAATATAAAGCTTCAAAGGGAATAGAATATTTTTTAGAAATAATAAACAGCAATGATATTTTATTTGGATTGTTAAGATTAAGATTATCCAAAGCAGGAGCAATGATTAGAGAAATTCATGTTTATGGTCAAGCGCTAAAGCTTAGAGAAGAAGCAAAAAAATCTTTACAAAGGGCACAACATCGTGGAATGGGAAAACAACTTCTAAAAAAGGCAGAACAAATAACAAAACAAAAAGGTTTCAAAAAATTAAGAGTAATTTCAGGTGTTGGAGTTAGAGAATATTATGAAAAATTAGGGTATACCTTAGATAAAGATAAGGTTTATATGGAAAAAGAATTATAATAATAAATAAATAAATTTAAACTAAAAAAAGAATTATGCTTTTTTTACTTTAGCTGCTTTTGGACCTTTATCTCCTTGTTCGACTTCATATTCAACAGCATCTCCTTCTTTTACAGTTACGCCTTCATCTAACGCTGATTGATGCAC
>JAYENS010000017.1:0-13199 GCA_034722215.1 Nanobdellota archaeon | reverse complement strand
AATTCTGACAAAATATTTATTCTAGAAGAACATTATAATTAAAAGAAAAAAAGCCGAGATACTCGGCTTAAAGAACGTTACACTTAGTGATAACTTTCTAAGAATATAAATCTTGCGGAGCGACGCATTGCTTCGTGCGGAGAAAAAATGGAACAATAATTAGTAATTAGCGAGAGCTTTGAAAGAAATAAATACAAACGAAACGATCATAGCGTCGGAGTTTCAATGTATCATAGAGTAGAGCAACCGATGGAAACCCTGTATTTCAGTGCGGGGAGGATGTTATATTTGAGATATTTCTTGGACAGAATTTTTTAGGTTGCTTTGTTTTCTGTTGTTTGCTATTGAATTTTTTTAAAGTAAATAAAATCCAAGGCTTTGAATTTTTACGCCCCGGACAGGATTCGAACCTGCGACTTTCAGCTTAGAAGGCTGACACTCTATCCAGACTGAGTTACCAGGGCATAATATTAATTGAATTATTTTACTTTAAAAGGTTTCTTTTTAGGACAATAAGATTTAAAAAATGTAAAGTTCTTAATTTTCTATGGAATTAGTTAAAGAGAGGAAAATAGACTCCAAAAAAAAGAAGAAAATAATTATTAGTTCTTCAATTTTTGTAGGAATTTTTTTAATATTTTTTCTAGGTATTGTTTTAAATAATGTAGGTTTTTCTGGTCAAGTTGTTTTAACTGAAGATGAAGTTTTAGAATTTCAAGAGAGTACTTCTTATGTATTTATGCCTGAAGAAAAAGGAGAAATAAAATCTATTAAAATAACTGGAAAAATTGTTGGAGATGGAGAAGCTCAAGTTTATTTTCAAGATAGATTAGTTTTTACTAGTATCAAGGATTCAGATTTTGCTGCAATTACTGGAAATGTTATTGAAGGTTCAAATCAAACAGAAGTAAATCAAACAGAAGTAAATCAAACAGAAGTAAATCAAACAGAAGTAAATGAAACAGAAGTAAATGAAACAGAAGTAAATGAAACAGAAGTAAATGAAACAGAAGTAAATGAAACAGAAGTAAATGAAACAGAAGTAAATGAAACAGTAGAAACAATTATAATTGAAGATGATATAATTTCTGAACCAGTTATGGAAGAAACAACTCCAGAAAAAGTCATAGAAGAAGAGATTGTCATTGATGAATCTATTCAAAATATTTTTGTTGATGAATGTAAAGAGACTTGTAAATTAGAAGATATACAAATTTCTGAAGAATATTTTTTAGAAATTCTTTTAGAAGGAAATGTTAAACTGATTATCTATGAAATAGAATATGAAATAGTTCCTTTTATTGAAGAGGAAATTAACTTTTCTAAATAATTTTATAATTAGTAAAGTATAAAAAGGTATTTTTTAGATTAAATTTATTGTAAGTTTTGCGGAGATGGCACAGCGGCTACTGCGTTCGCCTGCAGAGCGAATATTCCCGGGTTCGAGTCCCGGTCTCCGCTTTATTTTTATAAAAAATTATTTTTTTATTTTTCCGACGATAAAATTTATTTATTTTTTAAAATTATTTTTTTAAAATTTCTTTAATAAAAAAATATATAAATGATTTTATCGTTAAATTGTTAGTTAGTTCGTTATAATATTCGAACTTCCCGAATTAATTCGGAACTAAAATAAAAAAGGAGGAATAATATATGGTAGCAAAAAAGAAACCAGCTAGGAAAAAAGTTACAAAAAAGAAGGTTGTAAAAAGAAAACCTGTTAAGAAAAAAATAACTAAAAAGAAACCAGTGAAAAGAAAAGTAGTAAAAAAGAAGGTTATAAAAAAGAAACCAGTGAAAAGAAAACCTGTTAAGAAAAAAGTAACTAAAAAGAAACCAGTGAAAAGAAAACAGGTTAAGAAAAAAGTAACTAAGAGAAAATCTGTTAAAAAGAAAAAGAGATAATCTTAATTAATTTATAGGGAGAACTTTATTTTAATGGTTTTTTATTTTAATTTTTAATTAAGTTTATATATTTCTTTTATTTTGTTTTTTTAATGAGTAGTGATTGTGTTTTTTGTAAAATTGTAGAGGGGAAAATTCCCTGTCACAAGGTTTGGGAAAATGAAAATTATTTAGCATTTCTCTCTATTTTTCCAAATACTCTTGGAACAACTGTAGTTATCCCTAAGAAACATTATTCTAGTTATGCTTTTAATTTACCAGATAAGATTTTAAAGGATTTGATAATTGCAACAAAGAAAGTTGCAAAATTAATTGATTCTAATTTAAATGATGTTGGAAGAACTGCTTTGGTTTTTGAAGGTTTTGGAGTAGATCATGTACATTCTAAATTATTTCCTATGCATGGTACAGGAAATATGGGAAAATGGAAATCTCTTGAATCTGAAAATAAAATGAATGCTTTTTTTGAAAAGTATCCTGGATTTATTTCTTCTCATGATTCTTATAAAATGTCTGATAAGGAACTTGTAAAAATTGCTTCTAAAATACGTGGAGAATAATGGCTCTGAAGAGATTTAAACTCTCTACTTAATTATTAAAAGTTGTTATTAATAAAATTAAATTTCACAATTTCAATAATTTCGCTCCACCTTTCGGCTTCGGTCGAGAAACAATGGCTCTGAAGAGATTTAAACTCTCGACCTCCGCCTCATGAGAGCGGCGCTCTAATCACTGAGCTACAGAGCCATAATATAGATTTATTAGAATTATTTGGTTTAAAAATTTTTAGAATTATTTTATTTCAAGAGCTTTTGTTTCTTTTGCTTTTTGTTTTTCAGATCTAACTAAAAAACCTGCCATTTTGTTTCTCATTTTTTTAGAAGGCATTTCTTTTCCCAAAATTTTTTTATTTTTTTCAAAATTTTTGTTAAATTCTATACCTGCTTCTCTTAATTCTTGTGAAGCTCTTTTAACTTGTTTTGACTTTATTTTTCCCATGTATAGAATTATGATATTTCTTTTTTAAATCTTACTATTAAATTTTTTCAATAGAATTAAGATTTTTTATTGCTTCAATAAAATTTGTTGTTTTTTTAGTTGGTTCTCCTAAAGATAATAAATTATAATTTAATCCTTCTTGTAATGCTTTTTTATGGGCATTTAAAATATCTTGATCTGTAATTCTTTTTTTATTAAAGCAAACAAGAAGAATTTCTTTTTGATTTTCTTCTATTTTTAAAATTAAATTATTTTTACTAAATGTTTCAATATCTAGTATTTCTATGTCTTTTGAATTTAGATATTCTTTAATTGTATTAAAGAATTTTTCATTCTTTTTTTGAGAAGTTGAAGTTTTTTTCTTGACAATTTTTTTCTTTGAGTTAGTTTTTTTTGTATCAAGAGATGTATCTTTAATCACACTTTTTTTAGATATTTTTTGTTCAAGAGTGTTTTCTTTTTTTTCAGATTCTTTTGGTTGTTCTTTAATTATTTCTTCGCCGTTTGGTGCAGGCCTAATTGCTGTTTTCTGTGGCATCTTTTTTTCTTTGAATTCAGAGTTTTCTAAAAAGTATTTCCAAATAATTTCTCCATTTTTTTCAATTTTCTTTGCAAAATCTGGAATTGAACTTAGAGCAATTTTTATTGCTGGTTCTTGTCTTGAATTCTCTAAAAATTTATTTTCTTTTAATCTTTGAAAAGCTTCTAATCCTTTATTTTTTAAATTTTCTAAAGCAACTTTTTCTAATTGTTTTTCTTGACCTTTTAAATAATAAATTCTTGAACTTCCAATTGATAAATTAGTCATGTTTATTCTTTTTTCAGATAATAATTCAGAAAGAAAAGCAGAAGTGAAAATCATATCCATTTTAACTTCTTTTGAAAGATGAATTGGTAAACTAGGTCCGTGAATTTCTAAAAAATTTATAATTTTATTTTTTATTTCCGTTGTGTTTCTCATATAATAAAATAATGCGTTTTAAGTTATAAATGTTTATGGTTTGAGAAAGAATTTTTTGGTTTTGTACCCTTTCTTAAGGTATTCTTTTTATTCTCTTCCTAGATGAGTGATATCTTGAAAGATAAGTATTTTTAATACGAGATGGTTGTTTTTTAAAAAGTTTTTTAGTTTATACAAAGTAGTTTTGTAAAATATATTCTTATTATAAACTTATTTGACTTCTTAATGAAATAGTAAAATTAAGGTTTAATCCATTTAACTTCGTAGTAAATGATTTGTTCTTCTTGATCTACAATTGCTAAAAGAATATTTTTTTTTGTAGAATGTGCGACTCTGTTTTTTGCGGAAAATTCATTCCAAGAAAGTTTGTTATTTTCCGAGTCTGTAAATACAATCCATTTTGCATGTCCTTTTCCTGGTTTTTTCCCTTTTGGATAAACTCGGAATTCTGCTCCAAATTTTAAAGCTGTTTTAACAATGTATCCTTTTGATCTTAAATTTTTATATACAGCATATTTTATTGGAAATTTTTTATCTAATCTTGTAAATTTTTTAATTAAATCTTGTTCTGTTAAAATTTTTTCTCTTTGAAAAACTTGCATTTTCTTTTTTTGAATTAAATATAAAACTTCTTGAAGCATGTACCTTACTTTTTCTTCAATATGTTCTCCAAAAAAACTTTGTTTTGCAAGAGAATATGCTTTTTTTGAATTACTTGTAATAGTATTTCCTATTAAGTGGGCTTGAATGTCTGTTGTCATGTTCTTTTATATAAGAAAGAACTTTTAAATATTCTCTTTCTTTAAGTAAATTATGAAAGAATTTGATTTTAAAACTATTGAAGAGAAATGGCAGAAAAAATGGGAAGATGCTCGAATTTTTGAAGTTAAAGAGAAATCAGATAAACCCAATTATTATGTGCTTGAAATGTTTCCGTATCCTTCTGGAAGTGGGCTTCATATGGGTCATGCTTGGAATTATATTATTGGAGATATTTTGGCTCGTTTTAAGCTTATGAAAGGGTTTAATGTTTTGTATCCTCCTGGTTATGATTCTCTTGGTTTGCCTGCTGAAAACGCTGCAATTAAGGTAGGAGCTCATCCTGAAGAATATACTAATAAAGCTATAAAAAATTTTATTAGACAACAAAAAGGTATTGGTTTGAGTTATGATTGGTCAAGAATGATTATAACTTCAAAACCTGAATATTATAAGTGGGATCAGTGGATTTTTTTGAAAATGTTTGAAAAAGGTTTGGCTTATCAGAAAAAATCTAATGTAAATTGGTGTCCTTCTTGTAAAACTGTTTTGGCAAATGAGCAGGCGCAAACAGGAAATTGTGATAGGTGTGATGCGAGGGTTGAAACTAAATATTTGAGACAGTGGTTTTTGAAAATAACTGATTATGCTGATGAACTTTATGAAGGACTTAATAAATTAGAAGATTGGCCAGAGAGAACAAAATTAATGCAGAAAAATTGGATTGGGAAGAGTAAAGGAACAGAGATTGATTTTAATATTAATGGAGAGAAATGGCCTGTTTTTACAACAAGACCTGATACTTTATTTGGTGTAACTTTTATGGTTATTTCTGCACAACATTCTAAATTAATTAATTTAGTTACAAAAGAACAAGAAAAAGAAGTTGGAAAGTTTTTGAAAAAGTTGAAAAGTGTTTCTGAAAAAGATGTTGATAAATTGAATAAAGAAGGTGTTTTTACGGGAAGTTATGCTTTGAATCCTTTAACAAATGAGAAGGTTCCAATTTATGCTGGAAATTTTGTTGTTGCTGATTATGGTTCTGGAATGGTTATGGCTGTTCCTGCACATGATAAAAGAGATTTTGAATTTGCAAAAAAATATAATATTTTAATTCGTGAAGTTGTTAAGTTTTCTGGTGTGCCTCAAAATGTTGAATTAAGAAGTAAGGATGGAATTTTAAAAGAAGCTTATGTTGGTGAAGGTGTTTTAATGGATTCTGGAATGTTTTCTGATTTGAAAAATAAAGAAGCAAAAGAAAAAATAACTGATTTTTTAATTGATAAAAAAATAGGAAGGAGAATTGTTCAATTTAGATTAAAGGATTGGGGAATTTCTCGTCAGAGATATTGGGGAACACCTATTCCAATTATTTATTGCGATAATTGTGGTATTGTTCCTGTTAATGAAAAAGATTTACCTATTGAATTACCTAAAAAAGTTAAATTTGGTGAAGGAAATCCTTTGGAAACAAATGAAGAATGGATTAATGTTGATTGCCCTAGATGTGGGGGAAAGGCTCGTCGAGAAACAGATACAATGGATACTTTTGTGAATTCTTCTTGGTATTTTTTGAGGTATTGTGATCCTAAAAATTATAATGAAATTTTTGATAAAAAGAAAGTTAAGCAATGGTGCCCTGTTGATTCTTATATTGGAGGAGCAGAACATGCTTGCATGCATTTAATTTATTCTAGATTTTACACAAAATTTTTAAGAGATTTAGGTTTGTTAAATTTTGATGAACCTTTTAAGAAATTATTTCATCAAGGAATGCTTCATAATGAAGGAGGAGGAAAAATGAGTAAATCAAAAGGAAAAATTGTTTTGCCTGAAAGTGTTTCTAATAAATATGGGTTAGATACTGCTCGTTTCTTTTTGTCTAGTTTAGCGTCTCCTGATAAAGATATTGATTGGTCTGAAAAAGGAATTCTTGGTAGTTTAAGATTTATTAAAAGAATTTTTGAATATTTTGAAAATTTGAAGATTGACCTTGCTCAGGACACCTCAAATAAATTGAATTCCAAAGTAAATTCTGAGGTAAAATTAAATAAAACAATAAAAAATATATCAGAGTATTATGAAAATTTTGAATATAGAAAAGCAACAATTGAATTAAGAGAATTATTTGAATTAATTGAATCTAAAAAAGTTTCTAAAGAAACTTTTGAACTATTTTTGAAATTATTAAATCCTATTTGTCCTCATATTACTGAAGAACTTTGGGATAAATTAGGTAATAAGAACTTCATTTCTAATTCTAGTTGGCCTGAATTTGATGAAAATAAATTGATTGTTGAAAAAAAAGAAATTGATTTAACTGAAAAGATAATTGGAATGATTAAACCTTTTTTAGGGAAAAAAGTTTATTCTAAAATTTACCTTTATTTTGTTCCTAATGAATTTGATAAAGTTAATAAAGATAAATTAGAAAAAGAGTTTGGGATAAGTGTTTTTATATATAATATTAAGGATAAACAAAAATATGATCCTCAAAATAAATCTAAAAAAGCAAGGCCCGGTCAACCAGGATTTTATTTAGAGTAATTTTGTTTCTTTTTGATTTATACTTCGTTATTTTTATTTTCATATAGAAAACTATGTTTCAAATAAAAAAGCCTAATATAAATACAAAAATAAATCAAAATCAATAAAGAAAATAATAAAAAGTACTTTTAATTTTAAATAAAATGAAAGTAATAATTGTTCATGGTTCAAATCCTAATGATAGAGAAAATATAATTAAATATAATCTTCCTCCTCAAAATAAAAGGGATTGGATTGCTTGGATTAAAAAGAAATTAGAAGAAAAAAATATTGAATGTATAAATCCTTTAATGCCTGAAAATTGGGAACCTGTTTATGAGAAATGGAAGCAAGAATTTGAAAAAAATTAAAGTAGAAAAAGAAGATATTTTAATTGGGACTAGTGCTGGTGCTGCATTTTTAGTTAGATGGCTTGGAAAAACTAAAAAGAAAATTAAGAAGTTGATTTTGGTTGCTCCTGCAATTATTGCTAGAGAAGGATTATTTTATTTAGAAGAATTTTATAATTTTAAAATAGATAAAAAGATTAAAGAGAGGTTTGAGAAAATAATAATTTTTACTTCAGATAATGATGAAGAACCTCATTTAGAAAGTGCTAAAATTTTAAATGAAGAATTAGGAGGAGAGTTTATCTTAATAAAAGGAGCAAAACATTTTACTACAAAAGGAATGGGAACAAAAGAATTCCCTGAACTTCTTGAAAAGATTTTAGATTAATTATTTTATTTTTGAATCTAAGTGTTTTATAATTTTTTTAACTGTTTCATTTCTATTTTTATTAATCTCAAAATAAGGTAAATTTAATTTTTCACATTCCTTTAAATATTTAATATTTGTTTTTATTAGATATTTTTGTTCTATGTCTTTTACCCAATCTTTATAAGTATGGGCTTTTCCCCAAAGTCCCCTAGTATAAAGTATTTTTTTTATTCTTTCTTTATTTTTATCTATAAAGAATATAGGATATATTTTGTAATTTTTTGATTTTAATCTTGAAATAAATTTTGGATGAATTGATATTCCTTCTATTATAAATAAATCCCAATCTTCATTTTTTTCTATAAAAGTTTTAATCCCTTTGAATACTTCCTTATCTCTAAGTTCTTCAAATTTTATTGTTTCATTAATAGAATGTTTTTGATAATATTTTTCTGCAGTGATATTTGTAAAATTAAATAAATTTGGAAAATCTTTTTTAGAAATAAAAGTTTTCATCCAAGATCTTATAAAATCTGAAGAAATCCAAGGACAGTTATATCTTTGAGAAAGTTTTTTTGCCAAAGTTGTTTTTCCTGTTGCTGGAGATCCCCCAATTAATATTATTTTTTTCATTTATTTATTAAGTTTTTAAAATTTTATAAAGATATACTTTACAATGTCTCATTTTAAAAGCTATTTTCTGAAAACTACTTTTTTATTCTCAATAATCTTTAAAAAGGAAATTGAATTTTAGAGTAGTATGATAGAAAAAGATAAACTTCTTTTGGAATTGAAAGAAGCTTTTGAAAAAACAAAACAAGAGTTAGGATTTAGAGCAACTTTTGAAGAAATTGATGAAGCTTTTAATTTAAAGGATTCTATTTTATCTACTGAATTTATTAGTCCTAATTTTACAAGACAACTTTGTTCTAGGATTGTAGAGAATTATATGGGTTGGTATAATTATCTTAATGGATTATTGATTCCTAGTCCTAGTTATATGGCAAGTCAAACAGAATCAAAGATTTTTTCAAGTGAAGAAGAAAGAAAAAACATTTGGAATTTAATAAAAAAGATAATGAATTTTTCTACTACACATTCTCTTTTAGGATTTTCTAAAAATAAACAACTTGAAGCAAATTTTATTGATGAAAGTTTGAGGTATTGGGTTTCTATTTTTCAACCTAATTTAATTAAAGTTCTTACTAAAGTTAATGAAGGTTGGAATAGTGAATAGTTTTTTATATTGTTTTTAACTTTATTTTTTATGAAGAGACCTTTAATTATTTTTTTAATTGGCTTTATAATAATTTTAATTCTAACAGGAGTATTTTATTTGTTTATGTTTAAAGTTGTTAAAGATTTAGAACCAATAAAAAAAAATATTTGTGGAGATGGAACTTTTTTTGGAGAGTGTTCGGTTGATAAACCTTATTTTTGTGAAAAAGGAGTTTTAGTTAATAATGTCTTAAAATGTGGATGTCCTGAATTTTTAGAAGAAAAGAATGGAGAATGTGTTTCAGAATATTTTAAGGAGAGTGTTTTTGTAGATTTTAAATTCTTTAGTATATTTTTATATAAAGGAGTTATAAATTATTTAGAAGGTTTGCCCAGAACAATTGAATATATGAAAAATGAAACTCCTCAAAGGAGCGATTTTAAATTTAAGAAAATAGATAATTCTTTACAAAGAGAGTCTTTGTTAATTTTGGTAAAAGAGATTCAAAATTTATATCCTTTTTCAAAAGATATTCAAGCTAAGATTGCTGTGGATTTTGTTCAAAATATTCCTTATGAAGAAGCTGATTTGATTGATATTTTTCAAGGAAAATTTAAAATTCGTGCTGCAAGATATCCTTATCAAGTTATTTATGAAAATGCAGGTTCTTGTGAGGGAAAATCAGAATTACTTCTTTTTATTTTAAGAGAATTAGGTTATAAAACTGCAATTTTTTATTATGCTTCTGAAAATCATGAGGCTGTTGGGATTGGTTGTCCTATTAAAAATAGTTATGAAAATACTAGTTATTGTTTTGTTGAAACAACTGTTTCGAGTCCTATTTCTTTTTCTTTTGGAACTTATTTAAATTCAGAAGGAACTTCAAAATTATCTTCTATTCCTGAAATTTATCCTATTAGTGAAGGAATTTCTTTAGGGGAAGATTTGGAGGATTATGAAGATGCAGAAGATTTGAAAAGAATTTTATCTAAAGAAAAATTAAATATTTTTGATAGTAGGAAATTAGAAGAATTAAGAGAAAAATATAACTTGAATTTTTAATTTAATATTGCCTTGATTCTTCGAACACCTGAACTTGAAGATTTTTCTTTTATGATTTTAAATTTTCCAAGTTCTTTTGTGTTTGAAACATGAGGCCCTGTACAGATTTCTTTTGAAAAGTTTCCTATTGTGTAAACAGAAACTTTATTTCCGTATTTATCATTAAAAATTCCGGAAGCTCCTGATTTTTTTGCTTCTTTAGGAGACATTTCTTCTCTTGTTATTTTTTGATTTTTTTGAATTTCTTCATTTACCAAATTTTCAATTTTTATTTTTTCTTCATCTGTTAGTTTCCTATCAAAATTAAAATCAAATCTTAATCTTTCTGCATTAATATTTGAACCTTTTTGGATTATATTAGGATTCAATATTTTTTGTAATGCTGTTAAAAGTAAATGTGAAGTGGTGTGGAGTTTTGTTGTTTGTTCTGAATTGTCTGCTAAACCTGATTTAAATTTTCCTGCCGAGGCTGTTTTTGAAAGTTCTTGATGTTTTTTTAGTTCTTTTTCAAAATCTTTTGGATTGAATTTAACTTTTTTTTCTTTTGATAATTCTGAAATCATTTCAATAGGGAAACCATATGATTGGTAAAGTAAAAAAGATTTTTTTCCATCCATAATTTTATCTTTACATATTTTTTCAAATTCTTTTAATCCTTTATCTAATGTTTTTTGGAATTTATTTTTTTCTTTATTTAATTCTGTTAAAATTAATTTTTCATTTAAATTATAATCAGGGTAAATTTTTAAAATTTCTTTTATTAAAGGAGTTGCAATATCTTTTTCTTTAGGAATTCCTAATTCTTTTGCATATCTAATAGCTCTTCTAATCAACCTTCTTAGAACATATCCTTGTTCAGAATTTCCAGGGAATATTCCATCATTTATTATGAAACATGAAGTTTTTATATGGTCAGCAATTATTCTCATTTCTTTTTTATAATTTGTATATTCTTTGTTTGATAGTTTTTCTATTTTTTCGATTATTGATTTAAATGAATTTGTCATATATGCATCATCTGTTTTTTCTAAAAAAATTAAAAATCTTTCCACCCCTCCTCCAAAGTCTACGTTTTTTTGTTTAAGATTATTTAGGTTCTTTTTTTTATCTTGATTGAATTCCATGAAAACGTTATTTCCCAATTCTGCCCATCCTTTATTTTTTGGATCAAATTTTTTTGGTGCTGGTTTTTTAGATCGCCAATAGAAAATTTCTGAATCTGGGCCACAAGGTCCTGTTTTTCCTGCAGGGCCCCACCAGTTTTCTTTTTTGTTTAATATTGCTATTTTTTCTTTTGGTAAACCTGTAGATAAGAGGGCTTCATATGATTTTTTATCTTTTGGTGAATTTTTATCTCCTTCAAAGATACTTGCTGCTAATTTTTCTTTTGAAATTTCTAAAATTTGAGTAATAAATTTAAAAGTATATTCAATTGCTTCTTTTTTCCAATAATCTCCTAGGCTCCAATTACCTAATTGTTCAAAAAAAGTATGATGAGTCTCGTCTCCCACTTCTTCAATATCTCTTGTTCGAATACAACGTTGAACATTTACCAATCTTTTACCTTGAGGATGGGGTTGACCTAATAGGAAAGGGACCAGAGGGTGCATGCCTGCTGTTGTGAATAAAACTGTTGGATCATTTTCTGGAATTAAAGAACTATTTTTTATTTCTTTATGATCTTTTGATTTGAAGAATTCTATATATTTTTTTATCAATTCTTTTCTAGTTATCATATAAAAGTATAGAATAAAGAGGTTTTAAATTTTATTGAAGTGCTTTTAGTTTTCTTTGTATCTCTGCAAGCTCTTGTTCTATTGTGGTTCTTTCTATTTTCGGAAGACTTGGTTGTTGAATTTCTTCTATTTCTTGATTTGTTTTTTCTAAAATATAGTTTTTTTCTATTAATTTTGGAATTTTTGGCATGGGCATTAATTTTTGTAATCTTGTTAAATCTTTTTTTATTCCTATCATTTTTTTATAAATTTTCTGTTTATTTTCTAATTCTTGAATTCTTAGCAATCTGTAATTTTTAATTATTTTATTTAATTTTAATAAAGACATTTCAGAAAGAAGAATTTCTCTTCTAGCTTTTTTAGCTTCTATATAATTAATTTTAATATGAATTACTTGAGGAGTTATTTGGCTTTTCTTTTTATAGGCCATTTTAAATTTTAGAAAAAATATCTTTATCTATTTTTTCAATTTGTGTTTTAATTTTTTGTATTTCTGTTTCCCAAGATAAAAGTTCTTGAGACTCTTCTTCTTTAATTTTTTTTGTTTGTTTTAACAATTCTTCAACTTCTGAAATTTTATCTTTTGTTTTTTTGAAAATATTTAAACTTTCTTCAAATTTATCAATTCTAATAAAAATAGGTTCACTTTCTAAAGTAATTGGTTTTTGCATTGGAGATATTTTCTCGGGAGTTGTTTGAGGGATTTGTATTTCTTCTTCATTTAATTCATTTATTGCCCCTTTAATACTTTCTTGAGAAAATTTATTTCCTGTTTCACTTGAGGGAAAACTAGGCAAACTATGTATTTTTTTTGATTCAGGATGATTATCAAAATTAGGCAAATCAGGTAATTCAGGTAGAGAAGGTAATCTTGGAATTTCTTTTTCTTTCTTTTTATTCTTTTTTGAAAAAATGCTCATTTTATCACCCTTTTTGTATAATTTATAATGAAATATAGTTTAAAAATCTAACTTTTTCTTTTTAATACCGAAAGATATTTAATAATGAATTTTTTATAATAGATTATGTTAAATAAACTTCTTAGAGATGTGGTGACAATTACTATAGGTAAGCAGTTTGAACAAATTGCAGATCTTTTGAATAGTACAAGATATGTTAATGAATTTAATATAGCTAAAAAGATGGACATTACAATCAATCAAACTAGAAATTTGTTGTATAAAATTTCTGATTTTGGTCTTGTGTCTTCTGAAAGAAAAAAAGATAAGAAGAAAGGATGGTATACTTATTTTTGGAGATTTGAAATTTTAAAAGTTTTGAATTTTTTAAAGGACCTTTTGATTAAAGAGAG
>JAYENS010000016.1:0-13290 GCA_034722215.1 Nanobdellota archaeon | reverse complement strand
TTATCATTATAATTAAACATATTAATTTTCATTTTATCTTTAACTGAAATATCAAAAATGCAACTTAAACAAGTTCCAAAATCAAAATTAGAAACTTCTAAAAAATTTAAAACAGAATAATAAATCTTACCTAAAGGAATATTAAAATTAAAAGTTCCAAAATCCTCTAATTCTACAACCGAATTTTCCTTTGAAATCTTTAAAGGATAATAAACATCAATTAAAATTTTATCTTCTTTAATTTCAGTTAAAATATAAGGAATTTCTTGAACAATTTGAAATTCTTCAAATGCCTTAAAATCATCAGTACAATTTAATAATTGTTTTTTTAAATTATTTGAAATTTCATTTTCAATTTCTTCTAAAGAAGGAGTATAAAATTTATTATTTGAATAATAAATAGGAATTCCAGAAAAAGTTGAAAAATTAGACAATAAATAATACCCTCCATTTTCAGAAATTTGTAAAATAATAGGTTCTGCTTTTTTTTCAACACAATTTTTTACAAAAGTTTGAATTTCAAAAACATCAAAAGCATTTTGTTTAGTTTTAACAACATTTTTAAAAGTAAAATATCCTCCAACAACAACAATAATTATTAAAGATAAAATTATAAAAATAGTAACTTGAGCTTTTTTATTCATATAAAAAAGAAAAAAATAAATAGTATTTAAATTTACCCTTTTCTCCTCCTTTAATTTGTCCCCAATTATCTTCAATAATTTCAAATTTTAAAGAATTTTTATCAATACCTGAAAGTTTAATTAATTCATTAAAAAATTCAAGAGGTAAATAATAATCTTCAATAAAATAATTTTTCAAACTAGAATAATTAACAGATACTCCTCTAAAAATTAATTCTTTTAAAGAGGGACAATTTAAAATTTCTAAAACTTTTTGTATAAATTCTCTTTGTTTATTTTTTTTAAATTTTATTCTCATAAACTAACTACCGGACCAAGATATAAAAAACTTTATAAACTAATTATTCACATTATAACTATGAAAATTCCTAAAACGACACAAAGATATTGTCCTTATTGTAAAAAACGAACAGAACAAAAAATAAAAGTAGTAGGTACTGGTTTTAAAAGAGGAGAAATGACTAGAGGAGGAGGAAGAGGAAGAGCAAAATTAAGAGGAATAGGAATAGGAATAGGAAACTTAGGAAAATGGGGTTCGAAACCAGCAAATGCAAAACACAAAAGAAAATCAAAAACAACTAAAAAAACAAATCTTATGTATACTTGTAAAGTATGCAAAAAATCTAAATATCAAAACAAAGGAATAAGGACAGGTAAAGTAATACAAGAATAAAATGGCAATCGCAAAAAAGAAAAAAAGATTTTACAAAATTCAACTTCCGTTGATAAGAAAAGAAACAGAATTAATAGCATTAGATATAAAAGAATTAAAAAATAAACATATTAAATATGATATGACAAGACTTCTTAAAGGAAAATCAATGGTTCTAACTTTTAAAACGAAATTTGAAGGAGAAGAATTGATTGCTAAACCTGTTGAATCAAGATTACTTCCTTACTATTTAAAAAGAATGGTTAGAAGAGGAACAAATTATATTGAAGATTCTTTTTCAACAGAATCAAAAGATTCGATTATAAGAATAAAACCTTTTTTAGTTACAAGAAAAAAAGTTTCAAGAGCTGTTAGAAAAGCTTTAAGAAATAAAGCAAAAGAAGAGTTAATAATTTGGGCTAAAGAAAATACTTCTGAAGTAATGTTTGAAGATATCCTTAGAAATAAAATGCAAAAAGAATTGAGTCTAAAATTGAAGGAAATTTACCCTTTATCTTTATGTGAAATCAGAGTTTTAAAAGTTGAAAAATATTTAACTGAAAAGAAATAATCTTAAAAACCTTGATTTCTAATAAAAAATTATACGTGCCTGCGTAGCTCAGTGATAGAGCAATTGCCTTGTACTTATAAAAAATAACAAGCGAGCAATAGGTCGGGGGTTTGAATCCCTCCGCAGGCTTATTTATTTTTAAGAGAATTTCTCTTAATCAGATAATTTTATAATTGAAAAAAACATTCTTAGATTATGAAAAAAGAACTTATAGAAAGAATGAAACTAGAAAGTGGTTGTTTAATTACTGCTTACCCAGATCTTTATAAAAAAATTATTTCTAATTTAATTAAACCATTTAAAGATAAAAAAATTACAAAAATCATGGCTACTGAATCTAAAGGATATTTGTATGGGCCCCTAATAGCTTACAAACTAAAGATCCCTTTTATTCCCATTTTTAAAAGTGGAAGAATTCCTAAACAATTTGTAGAAACAAAAAAATTTAAAGATTATTCTAAAAAACTAAAATCAATAGATATTGGAAAAATGACTGTAAAAAAAGGAGATAGAATTTTATTAATTGATGATGTTTTTGAAACAGGAAAATCTGCAAAAGCAACAATAAAAATTATAGAAAAACTTAAAGGAAAGATTATTGGAATTTCAATAATATATAATAAAATGAATTCTAAAGAAGAATCTTTTTTCAAAAAATATAATTTACATTGCTTAGTAAAAATGGAAAAATAAATCCTCTACAGGCTTATATTATATTGCGTAGCAATATAATTTTATCTGGATTTTAATTCACTAAATTCAACAAAATTTAATGCTACAACATTTATCAGAGGTTTAGGATTTTTACTTTATAAAAATTCTTCAACTTATTGAATATGGAGCTTTGCTCGTAGTTGCTTAAATCTTAACAGCAGTACCAAAAGCAACCATCACATTTCGTTTACGGAATGTAGAGCTTTGCTCGTAGTTGCTTAAATCTTAACAGCAGTACCAAAAGCAACCATCACATTTCGTTTACGGAATGTAGAGCTTTGCTCGTAGTTGCTTAAATCTTAACAGCAGTACCAAAAGCAACCATTTCAGCAGCACCTTGCATTATCATTGAAGTTGCAAATCTCATTCCAATTATTGCATTTGCCCCTTTTGCAATTGCATCATTAATCATTCGATTATAAGCTTCATCTCTAGCATCATTTGCCATTGCAGTATAAGTTTTTATTTCCCCACCTACAAGATTTCTCAAACCAGCTCCAATATCTCTTGCAACATTTCTTGATCGAACAGTACTTCCTTTACAAATTCCAATAACTTGTTTTATTTTTTTACCAGGAATTTCATTTCCAGTTGTAACTATTATTTTTTTCATTTTTTTCCTCCCTTATCTTTTCTTTGTTCTATTTTATCTTCATTTTTATTAAATAAAACAAAAATACCAATTATTAAGATAGGAATTCCATAAAATAAAGTAATATGAGAATCTTTTGTATTTGAAAATAAAGAAACCAAACCAATTAAAAATCCAATAATTACAATCATCAATCCTCCAATTAATCTTCTATTCATAAAAAATAAAAACAAAAAGGATTAATAAAACTTCCTCATCACTACTACATTCTGTTTACAGAATGTTCAGCTTGCTGATGGAACTTCAAGTTACCATTTCCCTAATTCTTCTTTAAAAATTTTAAACCAATTCTCCACAGTACTAGAAATTACTCTTCTTATTTCTATCTTATCTTTTATTCTATAATAAAATAAATACCCTCCAATAGATTGATTTGTTTGTCCTCGACGAACAAGTTTCTTTTCATGCAATTTCTTAATTGATCTCTGAATTGTTGATTTATCTAAATTCAATTCTTCAGAAAGTTCTTTTGTAGTAAAATCTTTATCATATTTCATTAAAAAATTTAAAAGATTAAATTCAGATTTTGATAAGCCCAAACTACATTTGACAACTTCTTGAATATCAAATCGTTTACACGCAAAATTTATCATATTAAATCTTCTCTAAAATTTCATTTATTTTATTTTTCAACAAATCTGAATTCATAAATCCCATAATACGTCCAACTTCTTTTTCATCTTTTAAAATTACTAAAGAAGGAATTCCTTGGATTCCAAATTTTATAGCAAGACCTTCTTCTGCTTGAGTATCTAATTTCAAAAAATTCAATTTTCCAGAATATTCTTCACTAACTTCTTCAAAAGTAGGTTTCATCATTTGACAAGGTGCACACCAATCTGCAAAAAAATCAATAATCACAGGAACATCTGATTTTGCGACTTCTTCTTCATAGGTGTTGAGAGTTAAATTTTTAACGACCATATCTTATTTTCCATAAATTTAATTACTGCTAATTATTAACAGTACTTTATAAAGGCTATTTACTACTGTAAAATTCATAAAAAATATTTCATAACTTGTATTCTCTCCTCCGTCATTTCATTAGGAAATCAAGGAAGATTGTAAGGAAACCAGCAGTTTAATATATTCTCTTTGTCGTTTCAGTCGGAGGCATTTCTAGAAACGACCGCACCATATAATTTGAGGAAGGTTGTAAAGAAACCAACGGATTTCTTTACTTCTCCATAGATTCTGCTACCCCATCATCAAGAAAAACTTTTCCAATTTCCTTAGGAATATTTACAAATTGTCCAGATTCATAAGGCCCATATTTTTGTCCATCAGAAGCCATAAATTCATCTACATTTTCTAAAAAAGTAATTAAAATATTTTTATAAATTCCCTCTTCACTCCCATTCAATAATTCATTAAATTTTCTATCATTTTTTTCTACACACTGCATTAAATCCTCAAAAAGAGATTTTTCAAATAAAAACATATTCTCAAAATCTTGTTTAGAAATTCCCGTTTCAGAAGCGATTAAAACCAAATTCAAAATCTTCTTTCTCCTCCTACGAATTAATTCCTGAAATAAAGTTATTGCATTCTCTAATTGCTTTTTTGTCTTAAGTAAAACCTCTGAAAACCCCTCATCTTCTTTAGCTGCAATTTGCCTCTTTTCTTCTAAATAAACAGAAACATCCTTAACAAAACTCTTTCTAATAGGCTGTAAATTTTCAGAATATCGCTCTTTTTTCGCAGCTTCATAAATGTCTTTATATGTAATCATAACTCTAAGAAACATACTTCATTTTAATATATTACTATACTACCTTGCAATTATTTCAAAAAAGTCTTCTTAAATAAATCTTTTCCTAAAATCTTTCCCAAAGAACCAATTCTACACTCTCTTTCATTGAAAATTTTCTTTTCTTTTGGAGGAGAGCTATTAAAAAATAAAACAGGAACAGGATCAGCAGAATGTGTTTTTAATTTGCAAGGAGTTGAATGATCCCCTGTAACAACAACTTTTATTTTTTTCATCGGGACAGTTTTAGCAAGATATTTAATAAAAGTTTTGTCAAGATACTCAATCATCATTTTCTTTTCAATTGGTTTATTATCATGCCCTGGCAAATCAATTTCCTTAAAATGAATATAAGCATAATCATATTTTTTCATATTTTTTTTAAGAACTTTAATAGAATGTTTAGAAGCTTTTTTCAAACCATCCCAAAGATTTCTATAAGCATCAACTTTTTTTAATAAAGGATAATCAAAAGAAAAATTCTTCATTCCACTCAATTTAGAAAACCCAATTTCTAAAGGCATATAATTTGCAGAAACCCATTTTTTATATTGTTTTAATTTAGGTTTTTCAACACCCGGCCCTCGAACCAATAAATAATTTGCAGGCATTAAACCTTTTTTTATTCTTTTTTTATTTACAGAATGATTTTTCAAAACACCATAAGCCAATCTTAAAAATTCATTTAAAACATCTGCGGTGTGCTCTGCTTTTTTATTTTTAATTAAAGCTTTACAAGGAACAATTTTAGTAATATCTTTTGAATTTCCTTTAGAATAAGTAATATCATCTCCCGCAATTTTATCTGAAAAATCTCCCTTAATAACTAAAACAGCTCTATGTTGGATAGTGGGTAAAAATTCAAATTCATAAGGAAACTCAATTTCATTAATTGCCTCTCCTAATTCTTCTGCTTCTGCACTTGATAAAGTTCTTCCAGCACGCCTATCTACAACATTTCCTTTTGTTAAAGAATCAATAGTTCCAAAATTAACTCTTAAAACAAATTCTCCTTTTTTAGGTTCAAGCCCAGAACCCCAAGCTTCAAGTTCTCCTCGAGAAGAACCCTTAATTTCATCTCCAAAAATAGATAAAATCGCTTCATCAGAACCAGGAGAATAACCTGGCTTTACAGTATACATATAACCTAACTCTCCACGAGTTGCTAAAAAATCCAAATAAGGAGTATGTGCTGCTTCCAAAGGAGTTTTATCTGCTAACTGCCGATTAGGTAAATCGCCCAAACCATCAAATATCACAAATATTCCTTTCATACATTTTTAACATAAAAGAACTTTATAAAAATTTGGATAATAAAATAAAAATCATGAAAGTATGAATACAATTAAAATATAATTTGGAAAAAATTTTAGAAATATCTCCGAATTAAACAAAATTTGCGGAGAATAGAAAAACAAATTTAGAAGAGAGAGGAATCAAAGCCCCGAATAGTTAAATTCCTGTTATATCACCAAACAACTAAAAAAATAGAGCACAGTATAGTCAAAGAAATTTTAAATTTCCAAAGAAGTTAAAATAAATATAAATGTTAATTCTTAAGTTTCAAAGGTTGAAAATAAGTTTTTCTGTTATAATCATCAAGTCTTTCAAACTTTTCATCATCTATGCAAACTGCATTAGCATCTTGCCGATTCAAATATTTTAAATCAGTCATTTCCCAAATAACTGCATGAGGCATCATATCATGAAAAGTTAAATGAACAACATTTTGAAGTTTTCCAACTTCACTAACTGATTGATAATCTTTAGGAAGAACATAATTACCTTCTTTATCTTTTGAAACAAACATGAAAGAATCAGGATTATTTCTTATTCTTTTAACTTGCAAAGTAACTCTATTCTTTACATCGCCAAATTTATCAATTAATCCCATACTACTTTCAAATAAGAAATAATTTATTAAGTTTGCGTTTATTTTAATTTGAAACTTAAATCTCAAAACAATCTTCTTTTTTCTTATTTGAAAAAAAGTTCAAAAACAACCAAGCAATCTCACTAAAAAACTTTAAAACTCCTTAATTCATCCTATTTTCATGTTCAATAAACTAAAAAACAAATTAAAAGAATGGACAACAAAAGTCTCAAAAATCGAAGATACTCTAGAAAACAAAAATTTGGAGTATACCGAACGACAAAAAATTCAAGAAAAATCTAAAGAAAAGATGCTCCAGAAAACTGTAATTAGGAATACGCCGAAAGGCAAAAAGAAAAACAAAAAATCTAAGAAAAAAGAAATAACTTCTAAAGAATTTGAAAAAATGTCTGAAAAAGAAGTTGATAAAAAAATTCAAAAAGAATTAGAAACAGAAAAATATATTGAACCTAAAAATGAATTTAACATAGGTCTTCAAAAAGTAGAACCAAAAATTGAACAAAAACCTTTTCTTAAAAAACTAATCTCAAAAGAAAAAATAATTTCTCAAAAAAAATTTGAAGAATATTCTGAAGAACTTGAAATGATTCTTTTAGAAAATAATGTTGCAATAAAAGTTTCTGAAAAAATTATTAATGAATTAAAAAAGAAAATTATTGGAAAACCAATGAATAAAAAACAAATTGAAGAAACTCTATCAAATACCTTAAAAAATATAATTGAAAACATTTTAGTTAAACCTTTTAATATAATAGAAGAAATCAAAGAAAAAAAATCTCCTTATATTATTTTATTTTGTGGAATTAATGGAACAGGAAAAACAACACATGTTGCAAAAATAGCAAACATGTTAAAAAAGAGAAAATTCTCTTGCGTCCTTGCAGCAGGAGATACTTTTCGTGCAGCAGCAGTTGAACAATTAAAAGAGCATGGTAAAAAATTAGATATAAAAGTTATCTCTCAAGATTACGGAGCAGATCCAGCAGCAGTTGGTTTTGATGCAATAAAATATGCTAAAAAAAACAAAACAGATGTTGTTTTAATTGATACAGCTGGAAGAATTCATACAGCAGTAAATTTAATTAGAGAAATGGCTAAAATAAAAAAAATTTGTAACCCAGATAGAACTATTTTTGTAGGAGAATCAATAACAGGAAATGATGCAACAGATCAAGTAAAAGCATTTAATGATAATATTGGAATTGATGGAATAATTTTATCTAAAGCAGATATTGATGAAAAAGGTGGAACAGCCCTAAGCGTAGGCTACACAACTAAAAAACCAATTCTATTTCTAGGAACAGGTCAAGAATACAAAGATATTGAACCTTTTGATAAAGAGAAATTTATTGAAAAATTGGGATTATAAATTCTTGTGTAATCTATGCGATTTAGTCAAGGTACTTATAAATCACCGTTCAGTAATTCGAGAAAAATTAAAAAAACAGTAGATTCTTTTTATTTGATAAACAAAAATTTATTAAGAAATTAAAATGAAAAATATTTTCTATTTTGATCATAACAAGAAGTTATTAATCTAATCTTGAGCATCAAGCCACTTTCGAATTCTAAGAGATTCATTATCAATACGATGTCTCTCAAGAGATTGTTGTGCTTCTTTAAAAGAAGTGCCATATTGTTTATTTAAAGCACTATCTAATTTATGCTGTAAATTTAAAAAATCTTCAGGTCCAAAAGCATATTTTTTATCTCCTCTATTCTTCCAAACCGTAGAATCATATGCTGTGAGCTTTCCACAAATATTCTCTAATGCATCAATTACATTATCTCTATTTAAATCTTCTACATAAGTTGCATCAAAACCATTTTTTTCAAGATCCATTTTTCCTAAATCAAGATCAATATAATTATAACAAACCGTTTTTGTACTATCCATATATTTTGGGACAATCAACCTATTTAATTTTTCTTGTTTATTTATACAATTTCCAAAAGTCAAGGCTACAATTGGAATCAATACAAGTTTTACTAAATTTTTAATTTTTATCATAATTAATTTAGAAAAAAAGAGTTTATAAATCTTTCACTTGTTACCCCTTTTAAATTATTATAATAGAAAGATTTATAAAGAACTACTTACTAATAGTAACATGAAAGTAAACAAAAAATTAGCTAAAAGAGTCATAGAAGCAGGAATAATTACAACTCTCTTAACTGGAAGTTTATTCAAAAAAGAATTAATAGGAGGAACAAATTATGCAAATGTTATGGAAAATGGCAAGCTAACAAAAATAGAAGTGCCAGTATATCCTCTTTGGAAGGTTGGTCCAAATAATTGTTCATTATATTCCAGATTAATTACAGAAAAATTTGGAAATAAAATAAATAAAGGGTGTGCATGGGACCTTCCATCATTAAATAAATCTTCAAAATATAATTTACACAAACTTTCTAAAGGAGATATTGTTTTATTTTATAATCCTACAAGCTCCTACAATAATAAAGAAAGAGAAGGAACACATGTTGCATGTTATTTAGGAACAAATAAAAAAGGAGAAGAATTGTTTGCAGAAGAAAGAGGATATAAAACAAAAATTACAACAATAAATAAATTCAAAAAAAAAGGATTTAAACCAATTAAAATAATTTACCCAAAAAAAGATTCTAGAAGTCTTGATTATTTAATGGAATAAGTAATTGAACCTTTTGATAAACAAAAATTTATTGAAAAATTGGGATTATAAATAAAACCAAAAAACTTAATAACTAATTCTAGTCTCTTATTTCTATGTTAGAAAAACTAGGAAACGCACTAAAAAAAGCAACAGACAAAATCAGTAATGCAATCTTTTTAGATAAAGATATTGTAAATGGAATTGTGCGAGATTTACAAAGAGCACTAATAGAAGCAGATGTAAATATAATGCTTGTAAAAGAATTATCAGAAAAAATAAAAAAAACAGCCTTTGATGAAAAGATTAAAGGAATCGAAAAAAAAGAACATTTAATTAAATTATTACATAATGAACTAATTTCAATCCTAGGTGAAAAAAAGGAATTAATCCTAGGTGAAAAAAAACAAACACGAATTATGATGGTTGGACTTTATGCAGCAGGTAAAACAACTACAACAGCTAAACTAGGAAACTATTTTCAAAAAAGAGGAAAAAAAGTTGCTTTAATAGGTTTGGATGTTCATAGACCTGCAGCAAAAGAACAATTAAAACAATTAGGAAAACAAAATAATTTGACAGTTTTTATAGATATGGAAGAAAATAATCCAATTAAAACATGGAAAAAATACAAAAAAGAATTAGCAAAATACGAATTAGTAATAATTGATACAGCAGGACGTCATGATTTAGATAAAGAACTTGTAAAAGAAATAAAAAATTTAAATAAAGAAATAAAACCAAATGAGACAATTCTTGTAATGCCAGGAGATATTGGTCAAGCAGCTAAAAATCAAGCTGAAAAATTCTCAGATACTTTGAATATAACAGGAGTTATTGTAACCAGAATGGACTCAACAGCTAAAGGAGGAGGTGCTTTAACAGCTTGTGCAGAAACAAAAGCAGGAGTTTATTTTATTGCAACAGGTGAAAAAATAAATGATTTAGAATCATTTAATCCAGAATCATTTTTATCACGACTTTTAGGGATGGGAGATTTGGAATCTCTAATAGAAAAAATTCATTCAATTACTGATGAAAAAAAACAAAAAAAGATACAAAAAAGTTTAGAAGAAGGTAAACTAACTTTAGAAGATGTTGTTGAACAAGTTAAATCAATGAATCAACTTGGAGGTTTTGATAAATTAAAAGGAATGATTCCTGGAATGGATAAAGCAAAAATTCCAGATGAAATGCTTGGAAACCAAGAAAAAAAAATTCAAAAATGGGAACACATTTTAAAATCAATGACTAAACAAGAAAAAGAAAATCCAAATATAATTGCAAAACAAACTTCAAGAATTTCTCGTATTGCAAAAGGTTCAGGAGTTAACAACTCAGATGTTCGAAGTTTATTAAAACAATACGACATGCTTAACACAATGATGAAAGACTCTTCTGGAATGGATATGTCTCAAGGAATGTCTCAAAAACAAATGCAAAAAATGATGAAAAAATTTGGTAAGAAAAAAATGATGAGGTTTTAATATGAATAAAAATTTAAGATTAATAATTGGAATAATTTTAAGCTTTATTTTAATTTTATTAGGAGCAAGTATAATTAAAGATATCTTAATGATAATTTTTAAAAATTCTTTAAATAATATTTTATTTCAAATTATTCATATTATATTGATTTACATTTTCATTACTTTATTTCTCAAAACAAAACCAGTAAAACAATTAGAAAAAGAAATTGTCTCTAAATTTAAAAGAAAAAATGACTTTAAAAAAAAATAACTCTCCTTTATCGTTTCCGACAAAAGATCAAAAAGAAACAATTATTCACGATTCAAGAAAAGAACGCAAAGAAAACAACAGATTTCCCCGTCAAGGTGCAGAAGCAATAATTTATCTCAAAAATAATAAAATTCTAAAAACTCGTTTAAAAAAATCATACAGACATCCAAAACTTGATAAAAAAATTAGAACGAGAAGAACAAAAGCTGAAACTAAAATTCTTGAAAAAGCAGGAAAAATAATTCCTGTTCCAAAAATAATAAAATCAAATCAAAAAAATTCAGAAATTGAAATGGAATTTATCCAAGGTAAAAAACTTTCAGAATATTTAGATTTTTTTTCACTAAAAAAACAAGAAAAAATAATGTTTCAAATTGG
The DNA here is from genome assembly GCA_034722215.1 of Nanobdellota archaeon. GTDB lineage: Archaea > Nanobdellota > Nanobdellia > Pacearchaeales > GW2011-AR1 > GW2011-AR1. Next base: position 1,662 of record JAYENS010000016.1, on the reverse strand, counting down.
ACAATCACTTTTTAAAATTCATAATATAGGAATTATTCATGGAGACTTAACAACTTCAAATATGATTTTAAAAAAAGACAAAATTTATTTTATAGATTTTGGACTTTCTTTTTTAAATGGGAAATACGAAGATAAAGGTGTTGATTTATATTTATTAAAACAAGCTCTAAATGCAAAACACTTTAGAAATTTTAAAACTCTTTTTAATCAATTTGAAATTGGTTACAGATCAATTAAGAAAAAAGAAGCACAAAAAGTTTTTGATAGATTGAAAGCAATTGAAAAAAGAAGAAGATATAAAAATTAATAACCTTACTAAAATACTGCTTGCAAATTCTCATAACCTTGAATTATCAAACATTCTATTTTAAATCAATAGCCTTACCAGAATCCTAGTTAGAGGTTCTCGCACCTCCTTGGTGTCGAACCTGCCAAGTTTGAATCAATAGCCCTACCAGGATTCGAACCTGGGTCACCGGCTTTCTTCTTTCTCTGAAGGAGAAATGAAAGATGCTTGCATCTTACTTTCAAAGGCCGGCATACTTGACCGCTGTACTATAGGGCTTCATAATTTCTATATTACATTCAATTTCGTAGGAAACGTTTTGAAATTGCGTTCCATGTTTAAGGAAGGTTTCTAAGGAAACCGCATTTCCTTTGACTGTACTATAGAGCTTTATAAAATTCTAATTAAAGAACTCTATAAAAAATAAACTTAGAATTAATTTATAAGACTTTTGATTTAGAACTTAAAACCTTCAAAATCATTTAATTAAAAATATTCAAATTTTTCTAAATTTTATTCTTTAATAAATATTTAATTTACCTTTCAAAATCCCTTAAAAAATCACTCATCAAAAAATTGGATTTAGATATATTTAAATTTGATTATACTAAAAGCCCAAATTTAAGCTTTTCAAAAATTGTAACTTTAACTTAGAAACAAGAACATGTTCTTTTCACTCAACACTCCTAAATACTACTTACTCTTTTCAAATACTCGGAACTTAATATAAAGAAAAATGTATATACATAATCATGAGACCAATAAACCTCTCTTGCCCTCAAGAAATGGTTGAAGTGGACGGACTTTGGCAATACAAACCTGTTTTGCCAGGATTCGAAAGAAACCCTATGAACACCGTAGAAATACAAGTAGACGTTCTAGGAATAGATGGTGAAAAAGCACTTATTTTTTTACCAAAAATCTTGAGACAAAGCAATGAAAACACTGCTACAATTTCAATATTCCACTTAAACTAAATTTACACTCCTATTTTATAGGGGTCTTTTTCTTTTTTTTATTAAAAAACCTGTTTACTTACAACTACCCGACCGCACCTGCCAGAATACGACAGGATGTCATAGCCCGAATCCAAATCATTCACAATCAAGAACAACCTAGACAGACCAGCAGTTTTTGTCCTAAGTTTTTTTTCAGTTCCATTTAAATCTATAATTTTTGTTCCTGAAACAAATCTTAAATCATTTTCAATTATTGCATTTTCCAAATCTAATTTTAGCCCATATTTATTTTTTTTATTCTTATCTTCTAAAATTTTAGCTCCTTTAATTGAAATTGGATTTTCAGGTGAAAACTCATAACCTAAATTTTTTAATTCTCCAGATAAATAATCAATTAAAGGTTGATTCTTTTCAAAA
>JAYENS010000015.1:11817-13772 GCA_034722215.1 Nanobdellota archaeon | reverse complement strand
GTGTATAATGATAAGATGAAAAAAGTTATTAAAGAATTAGATGAAAAAAAATTGACAAGAAAAAGCGAGGGTGCTAAAATTGTTAGTCTAAAAAAAGATAAATTAGGAGTAGTTTTAATTGAAAAATCTGATGGCTCTACATTATACTCCACACGTGATTTAGCTTCTGCAATTGATCGTTATAAAAAATATAAATTTGATATTATGATCTATGAAGTTGGTCAAGAACAAAAATTACATTTTAAACAATTATTTAAAGTTCTTGAAAAAATGGGATATGAATGGTCAAAAAATTGTAAGCATATAGATCACGGGTTATATTTAGGAAAAGATGGGAAAAAATTAGCAACCCGTAAAGGTAAAACAGTCTTTATGGAAGATATTTTAAATGAAACAGAAGAGCTTGCTAAAATTCAAATTAAAAAAAGATTTCCAAAAATTTCTAAAAAAGAATTAAATGAGAGAGCAAAAAAAGTTTCTAAAGCTGCTATTTTTTATGGAGATTTAAAAAATAATAGGGCAAATAATATTATATTTGATTTAGAAAGATTTGTATCTTTTGAAGGAGATACAGGTCCTTATATTCAATATGCTTATGCTCGTGCATCTTCTATTTTAAGAAAAATTGAAAAAGTTCCTGAATTAATCCTTCCTAAAGAATTAGAAGAAAAAGAAAATATATTAATAAAAAAATTATCTGAATTTGAACAAATTGCCTTTGAAGCCTATAAACAAATGAACCCTGCTTTAATTGCAGGATATGCTTACAAGTTATCTCAAATTTTTAATGAATTTTATCATGCTTGTCCTGTTATTGGATCTGAATCAGAAAGTTTTAGATTAGAATTAATAAAAATTTTTAGGCAAGTTTTAAAAAATAGTTTGTATTTGTTAGGGATAGAAGTTATGGAGGTTATGTAAATGTTAAATCAATTAATTCCAAATGATTATTTTAGAGCAGCAATTGTTTTAGTAGTAAGTGTCATTATTCTTCAAATTTTTGTTTCTATCTTCAAAAAAGTTTTTGTAAAGATAACTTCAAAAACAAAAACAGATTTGGATGACTTAATTTTAAAAAAAATATCAAAACCTTTAACTTTATTGGCTGTAATAATTGGGTTAAGATTAGGTTTAGGAGAAGTAACTTTTGTTGAAAATATTCAAATAATCTTCGATAAAATAATGTATTCTTTAATTTTAATTACTATTTTTATTGCAGTTTATTCTGTGTTATTTATTTTAATAAATAGTGCTTGGAGAAAATATTCAAAAAATAAGAAAAAAGGAAGGGCAGAAGGATTATTTCATTTAATAGAAGGAACACTGAAAGTAATTTTTGTATTGGGAGGATTTATTTCAATCTTAAGTTATTGGGGAGTTGAACTTGGGCCTCTTTTAGCAGGAATAGGAATTGGAGGAGTTGCAATTGCTTTTGCATTACAATCTTCTTTAGCAAATATTTTTGGAGGAATTTCAATAATTTTAGATGAAACTATTCACGTCGGAGATTTAGTAAATTTAGATGGAGGGGTAAATGGTAAAATTTTAAAAATAGGATTAAGAAGCACAAAAGTAAAAACATTTGATAATGAAATAATAATTATTCCGAATGCAAAATTAGCAGATAGTAATATTCACAATGTGGCACAACCAGAACCAAAATCAAGAGTTGTAATTCCTTTTGGAGTTGCTTACGGAACAGATATTGCAAAAGTAAAAAAAATAGTTTTAGCGGAATTAAAAAAAGTAAAAAATTTTGTAGAGAAACCAGAACCTTCTGTAAGATTTTTAGAAATGGGAGATTCAAGTTTAAATTTTAAAGCGTTCTTTTTCGTAAATTCTTTTGAAAATAGATTTGCTGCAATCGACGAAGCAAACACAAGAATTTATAATGCTTTAAATAAAGCAAGAATAGAAATTCCATTTCCACAACTTGATATTAACATGAAAAAATA
>JAYENS010000015.1:0-11717 GCA_034722215.1 Nanobdellota archaeon | reverse complement strand
AAGAATAAAATATTTCTTGCTCCAATGGAGGAAGTAAATGATCCAGCATTTAGAATGCTCTGTAAAAAAGCAGGAGCAGGTTTAACCTATACGCCTTTAAGTTCTCCTTTGAATCCTAAAGAATTAAAATTACCAGACAAACCTGTTTTACAAATTTTTGGAAACAAGGACATTCTTGCAAAAAATTCTATTTCCCTGTTTTTTAAAAAGTATAATAAGAAAGTAAAATTTTGGGATTTTAATTTAGGTTGCCCTTCGGCATTAGCAAAGAAACATGGCTTTGGAGCTTACTTAGAAGACTTAGTAGTTATTGAAAATATTTTGAGAACAATGAAACAAAATACAAAAAAACCAGTAACAGTTAAAATAAGAAAATCAAAAATTGCTTATGATATTTTAAAAATAGCTGAAAAATATTGTGAGGCAATTGCAATTCATCCGAGAACAAGAGCTCAAGGTTATTCAGGAGAACCAGATTTAGATTGGGCAAAACAATTTAAAAAGAAATCTAAAATACCTGTAATTTATTCTGGAAATGTTGATGAAACTAATTACAAGGAGTTCTTAAAATTTTTTGATTATGTTATGATTGGACGTGCTTCAATAGGTCATCCTGAAATTTTTGCAAAAATATCTGGAAATAAAAAATTCAAACGTTCTTACAAAGATTACATTAAATTTGCAATAAAATATAATGTTCCTTGGAAAATTATGAAATTCCAAGCAATGCAGTTTACAAAAGGTCTGGAAGGTTCAAGGAAAAAACGTGTTGAAATCTTCAAACTAAAAACAGTAGATGAATTGAAAAATGCTATTAATAATTTATAGTTATTTAAAAAGGGTAACATATAGAAACATTTAAAAGTTAATTAATCATTGGTTTTTAATGATAAAAACTTATTATGATATTTTAGGAATAAAAAATGATGTCTCAGAAAAGGAAGTTAAGAAAGCTTATTGGAAAATGATTACAAAATATCATCCAGATAATAATCAAAATATAAGCTCAGAAAAAATTGCTTTAATGCATGGAATAGCTTGTGAAATAAATGAGGCTTGGGAAGTTCTTAGAGATAACAAAAAAAGAGAAAAATATGATTTTGAATTAAAAGATAAGGAATTTAATAGTAATCTTAAAGAAGATATTTTTAAGAGATCTAATAATTATAAAAAAGATCCTGTTGGGTTTAAAAATACTAATTTTGAAGATTTTATAAATAATTTTTGGGATTTTATGGAAGAAGATGATATTTTTTCAGATATAAGAGAAAAATATAAAGATGAACAAGAAGAGAAAACAAAAAGAAGTTTTTGGGGATTTAATTCAAAAAATCAGGACCCTTTTACTGCTGAAGAAATGATTTTTGATTTTTATAAATATGAAAAACCTAGAGAGTGGTTATCCGATCTTCAAAAAAAACAAAATCTTAATGTTGCAGAAGGAATTATTTATTCTGCTTTAGGTACTGGAGTAGGCTATTTAATAAATATAATCCATAATGGAAATTTAATAATTTCTTCTTTATTTGGAAATTCTTATTATGGTTCTTCTATAGAAAGATTTGGACAAAATTTAACTTTGGGGATTTTATTTGGAACTTCTTTAGCAATTACAAATTATTTAATTTCTAAAAAAAATGAGAAAAAAAATAAAAAACAAAGATCTTTAGAACTTTATGTAAATCCATTAAGAAATTAAATAAAAACAGTCGATGAATTGAAAAATGCCATTAATAATTTATAGTTCTTCTTTTTTATATTTTTTGTCTTTAGGAAACATATGTTCTCCGTCATTTTTTTCATAACAAAAGTTTTTTCATCTTTTTAAAATGAATAGTTCTTGGAATTTATTTTGCAACTTTTTTAGATATTTCTTCTAATTTTAATCCTTAAAAGAAATTTCTAAGATTATCTCTTATTTATAAAGAGGAGTTATTTTTATAGGTAGAATTTACTAAAATGTTTATTATCTATAAGGATTATTGTAATCTTTTTTATGTTTCTAAATATCTACAAAAACCTTTTAAATAGCTTCCTCTTAAATTTTTCATGGAAATGCCAATAGATATGCAACATCAACAAATGGGTTATGACAGAACAGCAACAATGTTCACGCCTGAAGGTCATTTATTACAGGTTGAATATGCTGAAAAAGCAGTAAGATTAGGAAGTTCCAGCGTCGGAATGCACTGTGCAGACGGAGTTTTTATAATTTCCGATAAGAGAGTAAAAGATTCTTTAATAGTACCAAAATCAGCCCAAAAAATATACGAAATAGATTCTCACATAATTGTAAGCGTTGCAGGAATAATTTCAGATGCAAGAGTTTTAATTGATAATGCACAAGTGTTAGCACAACAAAATAGAATAACTTATGATTCTGAAATTGAACCTGAATTAGTAATCAAAGAAATTTCAAACAGAAAACAACAATTTACTCAATATGGGGGCGCAAGACCTTTTGGAGTTTCTCTTTTAGTTGCAGGAGTTACAGACGGGCAACCAAAACTTTATACAAGCGAAATTACTGGAAATTATTTTGAATATTTTGCAAATGCAATTGGAGAAAATGATAAAAAAATCAAAGAAGAATTAAGAAAAGAATATAAAAAAGATTTAACAATTTCAAGAGGAGTTAAAATTGTAATGACTATCTTGAAAAAAATTCAAGGAGAAAATTTTAATCTAGATAATTTTGAATTAGGATATATTTCAAATTCAGAACAAATATTAAAAAGATTAGAAGGTAAAGATATATTAGAATTGAAATGACCCAAACAACAGCAAGAATAAAAAAGAACGGATTGAATTTTGAAATATTAGTTGATATGGAAGATGCTTTGAAATTTAAAAAAGGTGAAACAGATTTCTTAAATATTGAAGGGGACAGAATTTTCTCAGATGTTAAAAAAGGAAATGTGCCTTCAAACAGCGACTTGGAAATTGCATTCAAAACAACAAACACTTTAGAAATTGGAAAAATAATTATAAAACAGGGAGAGATTCTTGTAAATCAAGATCATAGAGATGAAGAAAAAGAGAAAAAAATAAAACAAGTTGTGGATTTTTTAAGCAGAAATGCAATTGATCCTCAATCAGGAAATCCAATATCTCCTGAAAGAATCAAAAACGCTTTGAATGATTCTCATGTTCAAATAAAAAACACTCCTGTTGAAAATCAAGTTAAAGATATTCTTGAAGCTCTCTCAAAAATAATACCTATTAAAGTTGAGACAAAAAAAGTTAAAATTACAATTCCCGCAGTTCAAACAGGAAAAGTTTATGGATTAATTACACAATACAAAGAAAAGGAAGAGTGGTTAAATAATGGAGATTTAGAAGTAATAGTAAGTGTTCCAGCTGGATTAATTATAGACTTTTATGATAAGCTTAATTCTGCAACTTCTGGTTCTGCTTTAACCGAAGAAATGAATGATTAATTGCACAAAAGAAGAAATTAAGTAGTATAAAATGTGTAATCTTAAATTAAAGAATTTAATTTCTGAAAAAATAAAACAAAACATTTTTAAACTAATTTTTACGTTAAATTATAATATTAACAAAAAATAAAATGGATAGAAAAATAGTAATTCCAGGCGAGATGATTATTGAAGGAGAAGATTATTTACCTGGAGATTTAACACAAAAAATAGACGGAAAAATTTATTCTACAAGATATGGTTTAGCAGAAGAACAAAATAATTTAATTAAAATTATTCCCTTATCTGGTATCTATAATCCTAGAAGAGGGAACACAATAATTGGAAAAGTTACAAACATGACTCAAAACGGTTGGATTATAAATATTGGATCTGCAGACAACGCTTTTTTATCCGTATCAGAAGTTCCAAGATATGTAAATAAAGATGCTTTAGATGAAGTTTTAGACATTGGAGAAATGGTTATCGCAAAAATCTGGTCAATTAGTAAAAGAGGGATTGATGTTACAACAAAATCTAGAGGTTTAGGCCTAATTCAAGAAGGGATAATTTTCCAAGTAAATCCTAATAAAGTGCCAAGAATTATTGGAAAAGAAGGAAGCATGATAAATTTGATTAAAGATAATACAAATTGTAATATTACTGTTGCTCAAAATGGATTTGTTTTGATTAAAGGACCAACAATTGACGAAGAACTTTTTGCAAAAAAAGCAATTTTACATGTTGTTGAAAAATCTTTTGTTTCGGGTTTAACAGATGAAGTAACTAAATGGTTCGAGGAAAATGTTCTAAAAGAAGTACCTCAAAAAACTAAATTAGAGGACAAAAAATGAGTTATAAAAGAAAAGACGGAAGAAAAAACGATGAATTAAGAAAACCTATCTTAGCTAAAGTTGGAGTTGTGCCAAATGCTGACGGAAGTGCAATGTTTCAAATGGGAAAAACAATAGCAATAGCATCTGTTTATGGCCCAAAAAAAATGCACCCTCAACATAAACAAGACAACACAACAGGTCAATTAAGATGTGAATATAATATGCTTAGTTTTTCAGTAGAAGATAGAATCAGACCTGGAAGAAACAGAAGAGCAATGGAAATTTCTGAAATAACAAAATGGGCTTTAGAACCAGTTTTAATGCTTAGACCATTCCCAAATCAAGTTGTAGATGTTCATGTTAATATAATTCAAGCAGATGCAGGAACAAGATGCGCTGGAATAAATGCCGCTTCAATGGCCTTAGCACATGCAGGAATTCCTATGAAAGGATTAGTTTCAAGTGTATCAGTAGGAAAAATGGACAAAACAGTTGTACTAGATTTAGACAAATACGAAGATTCTGAATTCAAAGACGGAGAAGGTTCAACAGACATTCCAATTTCAATGACTTCTGACGGAAAAATAACTCACTTTCAATTAGATGGTAAAATAAACTTAAAACAATTAAATGAAGCAATGGAAATGGCAAAAATAGCAAACCAAGAAATGTATAAAGTTCAAGAAGCTGCTTTGAAAGTGGGATTTGAAGAATTAAAAGGAGAACAAAAAAATGAATGAATATATGAAAACATCAGAACCAACAGCAAATAGAATCATTGAATATTTAGAACAAGGAAAAAGATTTGATGGAAGGAAATTAGAAGATTTCAGAGAAATTATAATTGAAAAAGATGTTTCTAAAAAAGCAGAAGGATCAGTAAGAGTTAAATTAGGAAACACAGAAGTTCTTGTTGGTGTGAAATTAGGAGTTTCAGAACCTTATGCAGATTCTCCAACAAAAGGAAATTTAATGGTTACAGCTGAAACACTTCCTTTGAGTTCTGTAAGATACGAATCAGGACCTCCAAGAATTGAAGCAATAGAATGGGCAAGAGTAACAGACAGAGGATTAAGAGAATCAGGATTTATTGACTTTGATAAATTATCAATTATTGATGGAGAAAAAGTTTGGACTGTTTTTGTAGATATTTATTCTATAAATGCTGATGGTAATTTAATGGACGCTGCAATGATTGGAGCAATTGCTGCTTTGAAAATTGCTAGACTTCCTAAATTTGATAAAGAAACAGGAAAAGCTGTTTTTGAATTAACAGATAAAGGATTACCCTTAACAAATAATGTTCCATACACAGTAAGTGTGCATAAATTAGGGAACTCTTTAATTGTAGATCCAACTCTTGAAGAAGAAGATTTATCTGAGGCAAGAGTTACAATTGGCTCCTATGAAGGGATTATTTCTTCTGTTCAAAAAAGTAATTCAGCTGCATTAACTATTGAAGAAATGAAAAAAGTTTTTGAATTAGGTGAAAAGATTTCAAAAGACCTAAAAGTTAAAATTGAAAAGCTTTTAAAATAAAGAACTATTTAGTTTAAGATGATACAACAATTTACAAAATACGAACGTGCAAGAATTCTTGGCGCTAGAGCTTTACAAATTGCTATGAATGCTCCTTTATTAATTAAAATTTCAGATGAAGATTTAGAAAAAATAAATTTTGATGCTCTAAAGATAGCAGAAATTGAATTTAATTCAGAGGTTTTACCTATTTCAATTAAACAACCAATGCCTCAAATAGAGGAAGGTGAATTAAAAAGAATTAAAGTTCTAAAAATTTCTGATCCTGAGAAAATTAAAGTTGAAGAAGCAATTGAAAAAGAAATAATTGAAGAAGGTGAATTAATGGAACTTACTAAACCAGATGACGAAGAAAATTTATAATTTTTTTATTTCTAAAAATATTTTTGAATAGATTAATGTTTTTTATTAAAAAGGAATTTCTGGCTTTTTTTCTTTTTCTTCTTTTTTTAATCTAAGAGTAGTTTTTCTTCTTTCAATTCCCCTCTGTTTATTTTCTTCTTTTAACATTCTTTTTATATCTTCATATGGAACTTGATTTCTATTTGAAATCCTTGAATGATATTCCCTGAGAAATTCAGAATTTGTCCAACCTTTTTTTTGTGCTTCAACTACGAGCTCTGTTTCTAAAACTGCACGTTCATATCTTCTAAGTGTTTTTTCATTTCCATAAATGAAATTTTCATTATTGCTAAAAAAAGCATTATAACCTAATTTTCTCCAGTTTCTCCTCCTTATTGCTTCAGAAGTTAATATTACATCTGTTAAAGAATATCTTGACTTATTTTTTTGTCCTTTGTGTTTCCAACCATTTTTTCCAAAATAACTATTTGGATTTAAAATTTTTGAAAAATGTTCAAAATCTAAAAAATATTTATCTCCTTTTTTAAACCATCTAAAAGAAGGACTTTCAGAACGTATCCCCCATGATCTATGAGAATATAAAAAACCACTTTCCTGATTAAAATTATGAGTATTTTCTGGATGATATTCGGGATAAGATTCCCATAATTTTTCAAAAGAATTAAATTTAAAATTTTTAGAATCAAATTTAACAACTTCTACTTCTAAATCTTCATTTATTGTTACTGAATTAAAATCTTCCATTGTAACTTTTTGATTATTAATTTTTCTAACTATAAAATGATAGTTTGAATTTTTAAATTTTTCTGGAATTTTAATTTCTGTAAAATAATCTCGCCAAACACGTTCTCCAACTTTATGTCCTTTAAAAATAGTTTCCCCAAATTCAGATGAATTTATTAATTTATATTGTATTTCTGTTTTTCCTATGCTTTTATGAGATGTTTCAGTAACTCTACAAAAATAATTCCTCCACAAATTTTCTCTTTTTGAAAAATATTTATAATCTTCATTCCAATATTTTTTTCTATTTTCTAAATATTGTTTAGTATGTTTTAAATTAAATAATCTTGCAAACCCATGAAGCCCAGAGTTTAATTCATCTCCAACTCCCAAAGGACTTCTTAATTTTATTTTATTGAATTCGTCTAAGACTTCTTCTTTTGTAAGTCCTTTTGGATTTTCATACATTGTTGAGACAACAACAAGCATATCAGTTGGGGCTCCCATAAGAATTTAATAAAAAGATAACTTAAAAGGATTATTGTGTTGAAAAACTTTCTCTAAAATGCCAAAAAGGTAATACGCCCCCACCGTATAGGTTATTAGTGTGGCACAATGAAGGGTGTTCTGAATGATTTTTCAGAGAAGTGTTTTTGTTATCAGAATTGTTGAAATAGTTTTTATTTTTCATGTAGTTGTGTGTGCTCTCTACCATTTATAAATCTTGTCGAGAGAGAAAAATTTATTTTTTTAATATAATTATAGCTATTTGCCCAATTAGCATAAGCACTCCAACCTTGCAACATTTCAGAAAATTTCTCTTCTAAAATTTTTCCTTTATTAAATAGTTTAATTTTACTCTTTATTGTATTTATATTTCTTTTTCTCAATAATCTAAAATAGTAAAAATTTCTAAATCCTACAAAATCAACTCCTTTTGACAAAGAATGGATCTTTGATTTATCTTTATGCAATTCTAACTTTAGATTACCTTTAAGAAAGATCTTAATTTCTTCTTCCCATACTTCTAGTTGCTTTTTTGAAGGGTTTAAAATAATAAAATCATCTACATATCTAACATAATACTTTGCCTTTAATTTGTGCTTAACAAACTTATCTAATTCGTTTAAATAAACATTAGCAAAAAATTGTGAAGTTAGATTTCCCAAAGGCATTCCTTTTTTTGAATTAAAATTATTTAAGATAATCTTTATTAAATTTAATGTATTTTCACATTTAATCTTTTTACTAATAATTTTTAGAAGAAGTTTTCTATCTACTTCTCTGAAATAATGTTTAATATCTGCTTTAAAACAAAATCCTTGTTTTGAAAAATTAGAAGTTCCTTTTTTTTGAAATCTATCAAATCTTTTAATTGCTAGAAAAGTTCCCTTACCTTTTCTATTTGCACAAGAATCAAAAATAAAAGATTTGTCAAATATTGGTTCTATTATATTACATAAAGCATGATGGACAATTCTATCTCTAAAAGCAGATTTAGAAATCTTTCTAGTTTTTGGATCTCTTAAAATGAATGTTTTGAGAGATTTTGGAGAATAGTTTGTATTTTTTAATTCATCATGTAAAACTTTTAAATTATAAGCAATATTTTCTTCAAACTCTTTAACATATTTTTTATTTGTTTTTCCTTTTTTTGCTTTTTTATGAGCAGTAATTAAATTACTTAAAGAGATTATTTGTTCATATAGATTTTTATAAGTCTTCATTTTAAGTCAAAAGCTAAGCCATTCTACCATTGTCGTTAGAGTTACCCAAATTCGAGTTGTTCGAATTCAGATTCGAGTTCCTGTTCAGATAAGCTCTCGACAAAGGGATTAGCCAATTTACCTATTATCAGATTTTTATCTGCCACCATAATTTCAAGTTTCGTTTTATTTAAACTACTAGTTGTTGTTATTGAATTTTACTGATTTAAGCAAGCTTAAATACTAATAAATTGACTTGTGGCCTAGCCTTTGATGGCTAGGAACATTAAAAAATTAATTTTATTAATAAACCTTTTCACATTTTTTGCGAAAGCTCAGGTGCCTTGCACCTTCGCACCACCACCCTACCATTGACGTAAGAGTAACCCAAATACGAGTTGACCGAAATCAGATTCGAGATCCTGCTCAGAAAAGCTCTCGACAAAGCATAATTTGAATCTGTCCATATTTGTCTTGAAGAGCTAGAATCTTTTTCTTTAGGCAATCCAAAATCATTTATTTTTGAATAAGATGTTCTGCTTTCCCAATTTAAACATTTTGCTGTTTTATAAAAAGATTCATCTGTTAAATTGAAATTCAAATCTGAAGTTAGTTCTAATCCTTTTAGATCTATCCAAATTGGAAAATGTTTTTCTTTTACTCCTCTTTTTTTCAATTGTTCAAAAATATATTTAGCTTGCTCTTGATTATCTCCTGTTAAATTTCTTAAAGCTAATCCTGAATCATTGTAAGTTCCTGATGTAAATTCTAAATCTTGTTCTAAATCTAATTGTGTTGCTAATCTATATTCAGGATGATGTTTCTTAAAAAACATATCAACTGCAACTGCCAATCGAGGATTTGATTCTTTCATAACTCCATCACTAAAAATTAATTTATCTTCTACATTTCTGTGATCTGATTTAATATAATTTCTAACCTCTTTGTATAAATCTTTATCTTCAATGAAAGATAAATCTGAAGTTGGGAGAACAGGGTTTAGTGCTGAATCTTCAATTCCAATAATTCTTCCATGATTAATTTTTATTTTCATTTTGTATTTATTTATAGGGATTTATACTACTTTTTAGTTACATATACTATAATATCTCTATTTATAAATCTTTCTATACTGTTACTACTTAAAAATTATATTAATATGTCTAAATTAATCTAATTATTTATCTCTATACAAAAACATTAAAACAGGCATCATTGTTTGATTTTTAACCGCTTTTTTCAGAAGGTTTAACATTTCCTCTTCGTTTCTTCCAAAAATTAATTCATAAGAAAACTTAGAACTTTTTTCTTTAAGTTGTTTGAATAGAAACTCTTAACAAAAAATTATTATTCTGTGCTCTTTTTATCCAAAACTCTCTTTAATTTTCTATATTCTTTTATTAGCAAATCAATTGTTGGTTTCAAATTACCTTTTTTTTGATATTCTTGCAAACTATTATAATACTCAGATCTGTTACTCAAATCAATATTAATTGGAGGCAATTTATTTTTTATCAAAATATTATTTAACAATATCCTTCCAACCCTTCCGTTCCCATCAGCAAATGGATGAATATTTTCAAATTGATTATGAACTACAGCTCCTAAAACTAAAGCAGGATATTTTGTTTTATTTTTATTATACCAATCAACCAATTCTTTTAACAAATGAACAACTCTGGATTGGGGAGCTCCCTCATGGAGAACTCTTCCAGACGAACTCATCACAACAACTTCTTCACCTTTCTTTCGGAGTTCCCCTGCAAAGCTCTTAGAATTCTTAAAAACAATCTTATGAATTTCTTTGATAAGATTAACAGTAATGTGTGTTTTAGAATTACGAATGAATTTAATTGCTTCAGCAACCCCATAAGTTTCAGCTATATCTTCTTTTGAAGAATCTTCAGACCATTTATTTTTAGATAAAATCTCATTAACTTCTTTTTTAGTTAATTTACTTCCTTCAATCGCATTGGTATTGTATGAAAAAATTTCTGAGAAATAAACCCAATCTTTTTCAGATAAATGAGTTATTTTCAATTCAATATCTTTTTCTAATTCTTCTATCCATTTTATTTCTTTCTCTGTTAGTGGAGTTTTCAAGGGATCTTCTATTAATTTATATTGTTCTATTTCTTCGAGAATAATTTTTTTTGCTTTTTCAATTCTTTCTTTTAGGGTAATATCATCAATATCCTTTCCTAAAAATTTTCTAATTTTGTGAACTTTTTTTCCTTCTCTATACGAATGAGAAAGATAATACTTTACTTTTTTTCCATCCTTTCTTTTTTCAATATGCATATTATAATAATAGGTGACTACATATTTAAATGTTTTGTTATTTTTGTCTACAAAATAGGTGACCACAAAAACAAAAAGATGTAGTCACCTAAGACTAATTAGGTTTTATAGAGATAGGAAATAATCATTCTTTCACAATAAAAGATAAATTCTAGGAAAATTAAATATTGATAATTAAATATCAAGAAACATTCAAATGAAAAGAAATGCACATTTGCACATTCTTATAACAACAGAATTTCATAATTATCTTAAAACTGAAGCAGATAAAAGATTATTATCTATCTCGGAATTTTGTAGATTAAAGTTGCAAAATTCTCTCCAATTAGATAGAATAGAATATTTGATTAAGGAATCTTTAAAATAGTTCGGCGCCCTGCCGGAACGTCGTACGCCCCCACCGAGATTCGAACTCGGGTCACCAGCGTGAAAGGCTAGCATTCTTGGCCTCTGAACTATAGGGGCATAGGAATATTTACCGAATTTAGTTTAAAAATCTAACTATTCAAATCCCATCTAAAAATTTATAACCTATTATTTGTTCTATAATTTATGGGAATTTTTAAATTTTTTAAAAAAGAAAAATTAGCTGTAAAAATAGAAACAATTTATCAAGATAAGCTTTCTGAATGGTTGTCTAACAAAAAAAAACAACACCAAGAAAAAGAATCAGAATTTTTAGTTCCAATTAAAGAAAGAATAGACCAACTTATTTCTGAATTAAAAACCGGAATTGAAGTCTTAGAGGGAGTAGACATTGAAGCAAAAAAAGTAGATGATAGAATTAAATTTATTGTAAAAGAAAATCTAAAGAATTATATAGAATACTT
>JAYENS010000014.1:0-3411 GCA_034722215.1 Nanobdellota archaeon | reverse complement strand
AAAAAATAAAGACAAAGATGTTGGAGACTTTGCAAAAGTTGGAATTAAAAATGTAATAGGAACTAAATTTATCAAAGCAGAATCAAACTTGATTGTAGGATTAAAATAATGGCAAAGAAATCAAAGAGAAAAAAAGCATTAATTAAACCAATTAAAAAACTTTCAGCAACTAAATTAATTAAGCAAATAGGAACAGAACAAGGAGCATTAGTAAGAGAAGTAGAAAATCCTTATCAAGACCCAGTACAAGATAATAGAAGTCAATTCTTTAGAACAGAGTTTACATCAGAAAAAAGAAAATCATTTGGAGGATTCTTATAATGCCTTTAACAAAAGAATTTAAAAAGTTAGAAAAAAGAATAGAAGAAAGTTATTTAGGAAGACCAGTACCAACTAGATTTAAAAAGGAGTTTGGAAAGAAATATAACCTTAAAGATATAAGACCTCTAGCAATTAAGATTTCAAAGAGTAGAGGAATCCAAATTGACAAATTTAAACAAATGGGAAAGGGGGTGAAAAATGAATAAAAAAGCACAAATAGGTTTTGGAGGAATAATCATTTTATTTGCAGGAATAATATTTGCGATTGCATTATTAACACCAATTTTTGATACTCAAGCAGAAATGACTACTAAACAAACTATTGATAATAAATCTATAAGTACTGTAACAGCTTTTGTAGGAGATAATGAGGTAAATGAAACCTTTACTTATACACTTTATGCAGACCAAAGTACTTGGAAAGAATCAGAGTGTCCATTAAGTTCAGTAGTGATTAGAAATGGTGCAGGAACAGAACTAACAGATAATACAGATTATACCTTAGCAGAAGATACTGGAGTTTACAGTTTACTTAATACAAGTAAAACAGTACCAGCAACAGCTCTTAATTTAACTTATGCAGATTATACATATTGTATGGATGGATATAATACAGATTCAGGAGCAAGAAGTATAGCTGGATTGATTGGTTTATTTTCAGTATTAGCACTATTAGGTTTTGTAATTTGGAAATCAGGAGTACTTGATTTAAAGATTTAAACTTAATTTCTTATTATTTTTTATTTTTTTCTTCTTTTTTCTTCTTTTTTTAGTGATAACTCAAAACGAAACACTTAAATACTTTTAATACTTACAAATAGTAACACTAAATACTCATGAGTGGGGAAAAATCATAAAGTCTGGAACTCCTAATGGTGAACCCAGCAGTTTCCCTGTTTCTATTTTAAAGTTAATATGATTGTTTAAATATAATAATGAATTTAACTTTGAATGACAAATAAAAGAAGTAAAAAAGATACCTCAAATTTAGATTTTTACTTCACCATATTAACTCACTTAAAAAATGAAAATAATCCTAAAAAAATTTCTGAAAAATTAAATGTATCAAAGCAGAAAATATACTATTACACGAGGGTATTAAAGGAATTAGGGTTCATAGAAAAAGAAAGTTATGGTAAGTGGATTGTAAAAAGAAGTAAAAAAGATGACCTTGAACATGCTTTGAATTGGAGAGATAAAAAGATAAGAGGTCATGCATTTATTTGGAAAGTAAAACAAAAGAGAAAATATGATTGGAAACTACTTTTAGAAAGAAATAATTTAAAATATAAATTAGTAAGAGGTTATACTCCAAGACTTTTTATAAAAGATAAAAAAGTTTGGTTAGGAAAAGAAACAATAACAATCTATGAAACAAAATCATTTTATGGGAAAGATGCTTTTGAATCAAGAAAATATGCAGTAATTGAATTAATTGAAGTAATGAAAGAATTACAAAGAATTTTAGGAATTAAATTTAAATATTTCTTTAAACCAACAAGAGAACATTTTGGAATGATTAAAAATGAATTAGCACAACAATTAAACAGAAATAAAGAAAAATTAATTATAAGAGATGATTTAGATGGGGAATGGTTATGGGTAGATGACAGCACAGGAATGATGGGAGAGTTTGAAACAGGAGGAAAAGGTTTTACTAAAGATAGAGCAGAATTAAATAAAGGAGTTCAAGGATGGTGGAATGAACAGAAAAAAACAAATTTTAAAGTAACTCCAACTTTTGTTTTAAATGCAATAAATGGAGTAACACAAAATCAAATAATGTTTGATAACAACTTTCAATCACATTTACAAGTAATAAAACAATTAGGAGAAGCAGTAACTGAATTAAAAGAGGAAGTAAAGAAATTAAAAAAAACTTAGAGGGGGTTTGCCCCCTCTAAGTAAAAAAGAGGTGATAGAATATTAAAGACTTCTACAATTATAAAACTGACCTAAAGAATAATTCGTAACTTAAAAATTAGAACAATTATTTATAAATAAAGATTACATGTAAAAATTAAGTAATAGGGTGACTAATTTTATGAATAAAAAAGAAAGAGGTAAAAAAGCACTTAAAGAAATTTTAATTTTAATTGTAATCCCTTTACTGTTAATTATTTTTATAAATTGGATTGGTTTATTATTTTTTACATTAGTTTTATTATATAAAATATTTAAGATAAAAAGAAGAGGTTACTTTGCTAAAGATGTAAAAGGTAAAAAATTAAAAACAAAAGATTTCTTTAAAAGATGGAGAAGTGGAATTGAAGGAATTACACCTTTGCAACAAGCAAGAACAAATTTATTAGGAACTTGGATAACTATTTCAGGAATTTTAGCAGGAATAATAATAAATGCTTTAGTAAGAATGGAAAAACAATGGGTATGGATTGAAATTATTTTAATTGGTTCTTTAATATTAGTAGTAATACAAATGATTGGAGGAATACAAAAGTATTGGAAATTCAAAGCAGTAGATAAAATACAAAAGAAATTTGAAGAAGAAATGAAAAAAGGATTTAAAAAATGATTAAATTAATAGGAACAAATCATTTAATGAGTAAAGAAGCTATTGAAGGAATAATAAAAGACGAAGCTCCAGATATTATTTGTTTGGAACTATGTAATTTTAGAGAAGATGCAATCTTAAATCAAATCAAAGAAGAAACAAAAGAAACAACACTTCTAGGAAAAATAACAAGTAAAATAAAAGAAAAAGCAGAGAAACAAGGTATGAATTATGGTTCAGACCAAAAAACTGCTCTTAGATATGCTAAGAATGAAAATTTACAATATTTCTTAGTGGACATGCCAATATTAAAAATACAAGAACTCTTTAGTAAAATACCTGAAAAAGAACAATTAGGTTTTGCAAGTGAATTAAAAGAATTTGAAAATGAATCAATAAAAGAAGTAAGTGAAGAAGAAGTATTAAATCAATTAAAACAAAGGTATCCAACAGCATTTGAATTTTTAATAAATATGAGAAATCTTTATATTTCAAAAGAACTTATGAAAGTAATGAGAGATAATCCAAATAAGAGAATATTGGTTTTTTTAGGAAAAGGACATGTAAAACAAATTGAG
>JAYENS010000013.1:0-3554 GCA_034722215.1 Nanobdellota archaeon | reverse complement strand
AATAGCAGGAGAACCTAAGGTTCTCCCATAACTCGTTACCTCGCACGCAGGAGTTTTCTAAAATTGATTCTGCTACCACGAAGAAACTCGGCTAAACTTCTCCTAAGTTTGCTCACTTTGTGAGTTAGAAAAAATTTATGAGAACCTAAAGTTCTCCCATAACTTGTTACCTTGCACGCAGGATTTTCCCAAATTTTTTCTTTACAAAACCCTTTCTAAAATAGATAATCTCGCGAGTTATAAAAAATAATAAAAATTTAATTTTTTATAAAAACATTTAAAAATTAGAATAAATTATTTAGAATATGAAAAAGAGTTTGATATTTGGGATTATTTTTGTAATGTTTTTTATTAGTTTAAATTTTGTTGTTGCTGAAAGTTGTGATATTGATGTTACTTTAATTAATCAAGATCCCTATCCTGCTATTCCAGGAAATTATGTTAAGCTTGTTTTTCAGGTTAATGGAATAGATAATCCTCAATGTGGTGTTGTGAAATTTAGTTTATTAGAACAATATCCTATTATTTTTGATCCGGATTTTGAAAACGAATATCAGATTAATGCAGGAACTTATAAGAAAGATTATAATTCTTTTTTTCTTGCTTCTTATAAAATTAGAATAGATGAGAATGCTCTTAATGGAGCTACACCTATAAAAATAAATTATAATGTAGGAGGAAATCTTCTTGTGTTTGAAGAAGAATTTAATATAGAAATTGATGATAGTCGTGCGGATTTTGAAATTTATGTAAAGGATTATGATTTAATTACACAAATTTTAACTTTTGAAATTTTAAATATTGCTGAATCAGATATTGAAGCATTAACTTTGGAAATCCCTAAACAAGAGGGTGTTGTGATTAAGGGTGCTAAAACAAATATTATAGGGGATTTAGATTCTAATGAATATACTACTGCTGATTTTGAAGCTCTTCCTTCTGAAGGAGAAATTTCCATAAAAGTTTCTTATACTGATGCAACAAATGTTAGAAGAACTTTGGTAAAAGATGTTTTATTTGAACCA
The DNA here is from genome assembly GCA_034722215.1 of Nanobdellota archaeon. GTDB lineage: Archaea > Nanobdellota > Nanobdellia > Pacearchaeales > GW2011-AR1 > GW2011-AR1. The sequence continues at coordinate 2,529 of JAYENS010000013.1, read as the reverse complement.
GAGTATTTTGAAGATCGAGCAGATGGAAAAGAGAAAAAAGGTTTTGGAACTTATTTGCTTTGGACTGTTATTCTTGGAATAATTTGTTATTTTATTTATGGAAGATATAAGAAAAAGAAAGCAATGAAAAATAAATTAAGGAGAAAATAATTTTAATCTATAAAAATAATAGAGTATTGTTTTTTTAATTTTTAAATTCCCCATTCTGGGTTTGTTTTTCTTTTTATTGATGCAATTTCTTTAAGAATATTTATTTCATTTCTTGTTAAAAGATCTTTATTTTTTTTAAAATCTTTAAATTGAGATTTTCCTAAGTTTGTGTAAAGAAAATGTTTGTCTTTAAGTTGTCTTTCATAATTTTGTCCAGGAATTGAGATTGCAACTTCTTGTTCTTCTGTTGCATTTTCAACTGGTTTGTTTTCGTGTTGGACATTTTTTATGTTTCCAACCTTTTCATCTTGCTCATTAATTATTGAAAGACCTTTTGTTAATTTCCCTCCCACAATTTTAACTCCAAAAATTGCTGGTTTTGTATTTCTAAAAACATATTGATGAAGAATTTCTAATTTACAAATTGTTGTTAATCCCATCATTCTTTTTTTCTCAATTTCTTTTTGTTTCTTTTTTCTCCATTCTATTAAATCTTCAATTAATTTATAAACAATTTCATTTGTGATTATTTTTATTTTTGAAGAAATTTCTGTTACTTCATTATCTGTTTTTACATTAAACCCTATAATTACTGAATCTAATTCATTTATATCTAAATTTGCTTTTGCAGAAATAGCGTCGGTCTTATTTATTTTTCCAATTCCTATTTTTACAATTGGAATATTTTCTTGTTTTAATAAAGTTGTCAAAGCCTCTAAACTTCCTAAAGAATCTGCTTTTACAATTATTCCTTGTTTGTCTGTTTTAATTGAATCTCCTATTTCTTTTTTAAATAATTCTTTTATTTCTTTCAGATTATTTTCAAATTTTATAAAAGGCATTCCAGGAAGAATATTCGATTTATCTGTTAATTGCATTCTAATTCCTGTTGAAGCTTGAACTTTTTCTTTTGTTTTAAATTTTGAACAAAGAGGTTCTATTTCTTCCAATATTCTTATTTTAGAAATTATTGGTTCATTATCTAAATTTGCAATTGCAATTTCATCTGTTCTGTTCAATTCTCCGTCATATAAAATTGATTCTATGTATTGAGTAGATTTTTCTTTTTTAATTTCAAGCATTACTCCTTTAGGTTCTGGTTTTAAGGTTAATTGTTCTGTTAAGAATTTTTGACTTAATCCACAAAGCATCATAATTAATTCAGGAATTCCTTCATTGGTTTGGGCAGAAGTTGGAATCATTGCTATTTTTTGTGTGTAATTTTTTACATTATAAAATAAATCTGCATCTAAACCATGCGATTGTAATGAACCAATTAAAGTCAAATATTTTTCATCGAAAACTTGTTTTATTCTTTGAGGTTGCATTTCTATAGATTCTTGTAAGGAATTTCCTAATTTTTTCCAACCAGTTATTTTGTCAATTTTATTTAAGGCAATTATAAAAGGTGTTTTGTGCATTTTTAGAATTTGTATAACTTCTGTTGTTTGAGGTTTTATTCCTTCAGTTATGTCAATTACAAGAACTGCTAAATCTGCTAGAGAGCCTCCTCTTTTTCTTAAACTTGTGAAAGCCGCGTGACCTGGAGTGTCAATCAATAAGAATCCTGGAATATTTAGTTTTATTCCTGATTTATCAATTAGGGGACAAGCGGTTTTTAGTTGATTCATAGGATAAGAAGTAAATGAAATTTTTTGAGTGATTCCTCCTGCTTCAGTATTTTGAATATGTGAACCTCTAAGGCAATCTAAAATTGAAGTTTTTCCGTGATCAACATGACCACAAACAGTTACTATTGGTTGTCTTATTTTTGTTTCCATGATTTTTTTAGTATATATTTATTTTTAAAGGTTAATGTTTTTAATGTTTTTATGATTTATGAAAGTAAATATGGTTCCTTTTTTATTGGGGTGATAAATTCTCTTAGAAATCTTAATAATTTTCCAATAAATATAGGAGAGGTTTCTGAAAAAGGTTTGGCGTTTCCTATTAGATTGGATAAAAATATAAATTTAGAAGAAAGATCTTTGATTTATTTGCATGAAATTCATCATGAAGTTTTAGATAAATCTATTTCTTGGATGTTACAAGATTCTCTTAATCATTTTTTTAGAGGAATTTCATTTTAAGAAATATGAATTTTCTGATAATTTAGAAGAGATTAAAATTCTTAAAGAAATTTATTTTTTTATCAAGAAAGAGAGATTTGAAGAAATTTTTGAAGATAATTTTTTAAATTCTTGGGAGAGGGTTTTTGAACAATTTTGGTTTCCTTCTTCTAAATATTCAGATAAGGATATTAAGAATATTAGAAATCTGATGAAGTTAGGAGGTATTTGTAAAGAAGAATTTTATACTATTTCTAGTAAAAATATTTTGAATTATTTAAAGAATGAGGATAAAAGAATTATAAATAAT
>JAYENS010000012.1:0-16117 GCA_034722215.1 Nanobdellota archaeon | reverse complement strand
CTAAATTTTTGTCCTTCGGAGAATATAACAGCGATTAAGAGATTCCGAAGTCTTGCAGACTTCTCCATCCAAATTTTCTTTGAAAAGTTCGTTTTTTATAGTTTTCTACGTATTAAATAGAACTCTCTTAACAGGAGTTCATTTAATACCTGTTCATTTAAATTTTTGAGAATGCCTACAAGTTAGAGTTAAACAAAGAAGCAGAAAATAATATTTTTTCTCCCATCCAATAGGAGAGACGCGCTTAGTCCTTCGGACATTTAGTTTTGCTTCGCAAAAGATAATTTTATATATTCATCCTAATTATTTATAGTATGAAAATTTACAAACAAGAAACTGATAAATCCTGCGGTGTTGCTTGTTTGAGAAGCATAATAAATCATTTTGGGAATAATTTTTCTGAAAAAGATATTTGGGCAAAACACAAACCTTTCCAACCAAAAAATGGAGGAATCTTAAATCCAATTATGAATTTGGGAGTAACCGCTTTGAAATTTGGTTTTGATGTTACTTATATCGGATATAATCCAATAATTACAAATGGTAATTCTTCAGATAATTTAAAAAAGTCTCTTGAAGAAAAATCTAAAACTTATTTTGATTATGGGAAATTTTATGTTGATGAAGCATTACAATTTTTAGAACTTGGCGGAAAACTAAAAATTGAAAAGTTAAACATAGAAAAAATAAAAAAACTTATCGATGAAAATAAATTTGTTTTAGTTGAAATAAAACCTGCTTTTATAAGCAAGAAAGGTTCAATCAATATGAATCACAAAGTTATTGTTGTAGGTTATACAAAAAAAGGATTTAAAATTCTAAATCCTTCTGATGCAAAAGAATACCTTTGGGATTTTGATACTTTTCTAATTGCATTTTATGTAGCTATTCCAGAACTCTTAGTTATCAAAAATAAAAAATAAAGACAACGGAACCCTTATCTTCTTTTTTAGAAAAAAAGAAGCAAAAAAAGGCGGCACCACCCCAATATATAATACAAAAATTTACCCTACGACTTTGAGTTTTTGTTGTTAATATTTATATATTGATTCCTTCTTCTTTTTCTTATGGAATATTTAATTACTTCATTAGTTAAAGAAAATGCTAAAGAGTATCATGATTCTTTATTTAAAAAATTAGATGAAAAATTTCATCTAAAAGTTCCAATTTCTAATAAACCCCCTTCGCATATTACTCTAAAAAATTCTTTTGAAACAGATAATATCAAAATGATTGAAAATATAATTTCGGCTATTTCAAAAAAAACTAAATCCTCAGAAGTTTTTTTAACAGATTTCAATCATTTCAGAAATAAAGAAATACTGTTTATTAAAATAGAAGAATCAAAAGAATTTTCCCAAATGCAAAAAGAAATTGTAACTGATTTAAGTAGGCAAACTAATTTAATAATTTCAAATAAAGATAGAAATCAAAGATTTCACTTAACTTTAGCATTTCCCAAAATATTTAACAATCTTGATTCTATATGGAAGTATATGAAGGAATTAAATAAACCTAATATTAAAACTAGCATAAATAATATTTCAATTCTAAAAAAAGAAGAAGGAATCTGGAAAATTCATAAAGAATTTTCATTATTGTAAACAACAAAAACTCAACTCTGCGGTTTGCTTCGCAAATCCTCGGGGACGGCTTGCAGCCTCTCGAACTAAAGTTCTCGCCCTGACATAACAGGGCTTAAAGAGCTCCGTCTTGCAGACTTCTCCACCCAAATTCCCTACACAAAAAATTCTCTAAATTATGACCTTCTAAATCTTTAATTCTAATATAAAATAATTTCTCCTAAATTCAATTTTTTAGACTACAAAAATCTTTAAAAGACAATCACTTCTTATTGAAATATGATATTAACAACGTTTGACATTATAGTTTATCTTGCAATTTTTGTAGGTTTTTTTGCTTCCTCATTTTACATTTTAACATTTATAGCTTCCTTCAAAAAAAATCCTCCTCAATTTAAAGATAAAGAATTACCTTTTGTAACAGTTATAATTCCAGCTTGGAATGAGGAAAAATCAGTAGAAAATACGTTGAATTCAATTTTATCTTCAGATTATCCAAACTTTGAAATAGTTTTTGTTGATGACGGAAGTTCAGATAAAACTTATAAAATAGCAAAGAAGTTTGAGAAATTGAAAAACGTGAGAGTTTTTACAAAAAAAAATGGTGGAAAAGCAAGTGCTGTAAATTTAGGAATCTCAAAAGCAAGAGGGGAAATAATATTTACAATGGATGCAGACACAAGAGTTGATTCAACAAGTATGAAAAAAATGGTTCGATATTTTAAGGACCCTCAAGTGATGAGTGTTACACCTGCAATGCTTATTGATCGGAAAAAAGGAATAAAACAAACAGTTCTTCAAAAAGTCCAACAAATAGAATATTATTTAGGAGTCTTTCTAAGAAAAGTATTCGCACAACTTAATGCAATTTATATTGCTCCAGGGGCTTTTTCTGCTTATAGGAAATCTTTTTTTGAAAAACATGGAGGCTATGATGAAGGAAATATTGTAGAAGATTTAGAAATGGCAATGAGAATACAATCTAAAGGTTATAGAACTGAAAATTCTCCTACTTCTGCAATATATACTTTAGGCCCTAGAACTTTTAGAGCTTTAACAAAGCAAAGAGTTAGATGGTATTGGGGGCTTATTAAGAATTTTTGGGAATATAGGTATATGGTAAATAAAAAATATGCAGATTTAGGCCTTTTAGTAATGCCAATAGGGTGGATAACAATTTCTTTTTCTATTTTTTTGATTATAAGAATGTTTATTAAAACCTTTACTATTACAATCAAGGAAGTAATATTTTTGAATTCTATTGGTTTTGATTTTGGAGGGTTATTTGGTTTTACATGGTATGGGATTGAAAAATTTTTATATGAACTTTTTTCTAATCCTATTACTATTTTTATGATTTTATCTATTATTTTAGTTTTTACCTATTTAAAATATTCTTCTAGCACAACGGAAAAAATTAAAAATATAAAATCTACAGTATTCTGGTTTTTCCTTTTGTTTGGCCCTTTGTTTGTTTATTGGTGGTTATTATCTATATTAAAAGCTATATATAAGAAAAAAATTGAGTGGCGATAATTATATAAATTTAAAAGAAATATAATTTAAAATGAAAAAAGGAAAACAAGATTTAAGTTCAACAAAAGCAAGGAAATTTGATGATTCTTGGAGATACCTTTACGCATTTTTAATTGCGTCATTCTTAATAGTTTTTGGATTTTTAGCTTCTTATGCAATTAGTGGATTTGAATTAAATAATTTAAAAGAATCTCAAGAAGATCTTTATTATGATTTTTATAAAGCAAAACTTAAAAGCGATTTATTTAATTTCACAGATTGTAGCTCTTCTCTAAAAGATATGGGAACTACATTAGATTTTGAAGGAGCAATGCTTTCAAGTCTAGAACAACAATTTGGGAAAGATTCTGAAAAAATATTAGAAGGAAAAAAATACTATTATCTTTTAGAATTATCTCACTTTGAATTTGTAAAATCAATTAATAAACAATGTGAATTTGATGCAAATTTCATATTTTTCTTTTATTCAAATTCTGAAACTGAAGTAGATAATGCTGAAAGAATTGGAAGAATCTTAACTTATGTTAAAAAAGAGAAACCAAATACTTTTATCTATTCTTTTGATTCAAATTCAGAAGATTCTCTAATAAAACTTCTAAAAAAAGAGTACGATGTGGAAAGCTTTTCAACAGTTATAATAAATGAAAAAATAAAACTAGAATCAATCCAAAATTCTAATGATATTTTGAAGTATCTGAAGTAGTTAATCCATAACAACAATCTTAAAAAACCTTAAGTTTCTATTCTTGTTATGAAAAAGTGTCATTTTTGCAATGTATCTGAAACAGAAATGCTTCTCTATGAAGCAATTCACAAAAACGCAGGAATAATAAATATTTGTAATCAGTGTTATCGAAAAGAAAGACCAGTTATTGTAAATGACGTAAATCCTGATTTTTCTTCAGTAAATAAAAGAGAATCAGTAAGGGAAAGACTTTCAAGAATGGCAGGAGTAGAATTTCAACCAAAATCAGTAAAAAAACATGAGTATTCAAAACAAGATACTGAATTAAAAGATTTAATTGAGAAAAATTTAAAAGAAAAAAGAATAGTTACAGGAGAAAGCACTCAAGATTTAATTGATAAATTTCACTGGGCAATTATGAGAAAAAGAAGATCCTTAAAATTGACAAGAAAAGAACTTGCAGAAAAAATACAAGAACAAGAAATAGTAATAGAAACTCTTGAAAGAGGAGATTTACCTAGAAATTATGTTGAATCTTTAAAAAAAATTGAAAATTATTTATCCTTAAGATTATTTAAAGAACAACAAAAAATTTCTTCTGCAAATATTATCACAGAATCAAAAGTTCCAAAAGGAATTCTTATGTCCGAACTACAAGAACAAACAAAAAAGAAAAATTTTTTCTTCAAAAGAAGAAAAAAAGATGATATTGAATTAAATGATATGGATCTAAAAAAAGTAGAAGAACTTATAGGCAAGCCATCAGATAATCAACAAGATAAAAAATTGAATGAACTTACAGATGAAGAAATAGAAGAACTTATTTGGAGTGGAAAATAAATCAATAACTTTATAAATCAAATTCTCAATTTCTATATATGGAAATTAAAGTTTTAAAAAAAGAAAAAAATGAAATAGAATTAGAAATAGGTAATTTGACAATTGCTGAAATTCTAAGAGTTTATTTAAATAAAGATTCAACAGTAACTTTTGTTGCATGGAAAAGAGAACATATTACAAAAAATCCTATTCTTAAAGTTAAGACAGCATCAAAAGATGTTAAATCTGTAATTGATAAAACAGTTAAAAATATGATTTCAGATGTTGAAAAACTAGAAACAGATTTTAAAAAATTGAAGTAATTAAAGATTTATTAGATTTCTTCTAAGATAACTTTCTTTATAATATCTTTTAAACAGGTTTTTCATTTATCTCTAAAATTCTTTCAATTTTTGTAAGTAATTGATCTCCTTTTTGGGAGATTTCTTTTTTAGAAGTCTTTTTCTTCCTAACTAATTTTTTAAGTTTTTCAACCTTACTCTGTTTGGTTCTTTTTTAGGATATCTTCCTTGATTTTTAACTTTCTTTTTTTGTTTGTTTTTTTGCCATTTTTATAATTTTTCTGTTTAATAAGTCAGAGGTTATTTGAACTTATTAAACAAAGCCCAAAAATACCAACATTTATAAAATTTAATTTTTTAATTTAAGTATTATGGAAAACTCACAAAATATTCAAAACGAAAAAAAAGGAATGCCTCTTTTAGGTGAAAGCTTTCCTGAAATGACAGTTCAAACAACAAGAGGTCAAATTAATTTACCTTCACATTTTAAAGATAAATGGTTTGTTTTGTTTAGTCATCCAGCTGATTTTACACCAGTTTGCACTACTGAATTTATTGCTTTTCAACAAAGATATGACAAATTTAAAGCATTAAATTGTGAATTAATTGGGCTAAGTGTTGATCAAGTATTTGCTCATATAAAATGGGAAGAATGGATAAAGGAGAATATGAATGTAGAGATTGAATTTCCCATAATAGCAGATACTGGAAAAGTAGCAGAAACCCTTGGAATAATTCATCCTGGAAAAGGAACAAATACTGTAAGAGCTGTATTTATTGTTGATGTGGATGCAAAAATTAGAATTATGCTTTATTATCCACAAGAATTAGGTAGAAATATGGATGAAATATTAAGAGTAGTAAAAGCAATGCAAATTTCTGATAAAAATAAAGTTGCAATGCCTGCTAACTGGCCAAACAATGAAATATTAAAAGATAGAGTAATCATTCCACCAGCGACAGATATTAAAACTTCAAAGGAAAGACTTCAAAAAGCAAAAGATGGAGAATTTGAATGTTATGATTGGTGGCTTTGTCATAAAAAATTATAGTAAAATAGAATTTACTAATTTTGCCCTCTGTTTTTCAAAACGGAAAAAATCAAATTTATAAAAATTGAGGAAAGCCTATCATGATTAATGAGAACGAAAAATATTTTTTGAACTCACTCCACTACGCTTAGTTATGTAATATTTCAAAATAAAATTAATACTATCTAAGATTTTTTCTTTTGCTTTTATAATAAAATGATTATAAATTGTTTTAGATCCGCTTGGACCATCCATTAAATCATACCTGTCTCCAGACTCAATATATGTTAATGAAAAATCTTCTCCTTGTAAAGTCCATTTCCTATGTCCTCTTGTTAAATTAGCTTGAAATACTTTTTTTATAATCGATTTAGATTTTTTATTTATCTTAAAATTCCATTCATTACCAAATTTTTTATCTGAACTAATATCAAATTCTTTCAATTCATTTTTTAGTCCAACTTCACCTCCATCATCATTAAAAATAATATTTTTTGAGTTATTTAATAATAAATTGAAAAAATCTTCTTCTATAGATTTATCTTTAGATTCAGACAAAAAATTCACTTGTTCATTTAATTCTATTTTAGTGTTAAAATTAACCATACATAAATAGTAATTCCAGAGTATTATAAAAATTACTGTTTTGATGTGGCTCCATATTTACTCTTTGCCAATTTTTTCCTCACAAAAACCGTTGCACTAATCCTTGGTCTTGCAGACGTTTTCCCAAATTTGCTTCTCAAACTTATCTTAATTGCAATTTTCAAAAATCCTAAAAATTATAAGGAGAGAGAAATAATACTTATTTTTTAAACATATTTTTTTAGAAAGCTAATTACTATTTAAAAATTATTACTTTAAAGTTAATACTTGTATTCTTATTAACTCAAGATTTCTTAATATTCAATGGATAAAATATCAACAGGAAGTTTTGATTTAAATGATTGGCTTTTAGGAGGTTATGAAAAAGAAATTGTTACTATGATTGTAGGCCCTGCTGGTTCAGGGAAGACAAATTTAACATTACTTGCTGCATGTAGTCAAGCCAAAGAAAATAAAGTAATTTATATAGATACAGAAGGGGGATTTTCAACAGAAAGAGTGAAACAAATAGTTGGAGAAGAAAACATAGAAAAAGTTCTAGAAAATATTTTAATTTTAAATCCAACGAATTTTGATGAACAAAAAAAAGCTTTCAAAAAATTACTAGACCATGTAAATAAAGATCAAATAGATTTAATTGTAGTTGATTCAATTGTAATGCTTTATCGTTTGGAATTGGGAGATGCAATCCAATTAAAAAACGAAGACAAAATAAAACAAGTGAATAGGGATGTTGCAAGACAGATGAGAGATTTAGTTGAAATTTCAAGAAAACAAAAAATCCCAATTTTAGTTACAAATCAAGTTTATGAGGATTTTTTATCTTTTGAAGATTTACAAAATAATGTAGAAAAAAAAACAAATATTGTCGGAGGAGATTTATTTAAATATTGGAGTAAATGTATAATTGAATTAAAACACAAAGGGAGAACAAGAAAAGCAATTCTTTTGAAGCACAGGAATATTGAAGAAAAAGAATTTAATTTCGAAATAAAAGACAAAGGAATTTTTAAAAAGAGATTATTTTAACTGAAAATCTTTTTAATTATTTTTTTCTTTTAAACTCTTCCTATAAGCTTCAACTCTTTCACGATTTGTTTCACACTCAGTATTAAAACAAAAGATCCAAGGTTTTCGACCTTTTGTTAAAGCCATCAGCAACGGAAAACCACATTTCTCACAATTTTTCCCAACTTTCTTAATTGTTCCTTTTGGAGGTAAAGAATAAGTTGTTTTACATTTAGGATAAGCATTACACGCCACAAAGAACTTTTTATTCTTAGGAGAATAAGTAATAGCTAAATAACCTGAATTACACTTCGGACATTTAATCAATTTATTTGCTTCTTTATCTTTCGCCCTCTGCTTTAATTGTGCATCCATTAATTCAGAACCAATTTTAATCTCATTTTTCTCAAAATCTTTAGCAATATCAATAATTGTTTTCTTTACTTTTTCAATAACTCTCTTACTATCTTCAATAGGTTTTGTATTTTTTTCAGCCATTAAATCCATTTCGTCTTGTAATTCTTTTGTCAAATCCTCATTAATAATTATAGGGGAATATTTATCAAGAGTTTCAATCAACGAAATACCTAAATCAGTTGCTTGAATAGATTGCTCTTTAATATAACCTCTATCATAAAGTGTATCTAAAATCGAAGCACGAGTTGCTTTTGTTCCTAAATTTCTTTTTTCTAATTCAGATAAAATTGAAGCAGGCGAATATCTTCTTGGAGGTTGAGTTTCCTTATCTTCAATTCTTTTATCAACAATTCCAACTTCTCCCTTAATATCTGGAATTTCTTCTTCTTTAGTTTTAGAAGGATAAATTTTCATCCAAGCTTGTTTTTTAATTTCAGAACCATTTTTACTAAAAATTAATTTATTTACATTAACAGTAACTCTTTTTCTTTCAACAATTGCAGCATCACAAAATAGACATAAAAATCTTTTAACAATTAATTCATAAATTTTTTCTTCATCTCCTGATAAAACAGGAGGTTTATTTCCAGTAGGATAAATTGAAGGATGGGCAGGATCTTCTTTTTTACCCTCAATAGGTTTATCTTTAACAATTAATTTTGAAACCTTATACCTTTCCTTTAAAATTGTTAAAATAGATTTATAATCAATTGCTTCAGGAAGTTTTTGTGAAGAAGTTCTTGGATAAGAAATCAATCCAGCTAAATATAAAGATTGAGCAGCACGTAAAGAATTCGCAGGATTTATCCCATAAAGTTTGTAAGATTCTGTTTGCAATCCTGTTAAATTAAATGGAATATGTGGAAGAATAGTTTCCTTTCTTTTTTTTGTCTCTGCAATTCCTGTTTTACCTACTAGGTTTTTAAAAACTTTCAATTCTTCTTTGAAAAAAATATCTTTAACATATTTTAATTCAAGATTATTTTTATCAATTGTAATAAAAATTTGCCAGTAAGGTTCAGGTTCAAATGCTTGAATCTCTTTTTCTTTTTTAACAATCAAAGCTAAAGTCGGACCTTGTACACGCCCAATACTCATAATTTTAAATTTCCCTGTCGTTTTAATTGCATTCATCAAAGCACGAGATAAATTAATACCATAATACCAATCCAAAAAATGACGTGTTTCCCCTGCAATTTCATGTCCCCAATGAATACTTTTTTCTTTTTTATCATAAGCTTCATTCAATTCTTTAGTTGTCAGAGTAGAAAATTTCATTCTTTTTGCATCTTTTTGATTACAAATTAAACGAACAACATTAGTTCCAATAACTTCTCCTTCAATATCATAATCCGTCGCTACAGTAATTGAACCAGCATTTTTTGCCAATCTTAAAATTGTATCATAATACTTTTTAGTATAATCTCCTTTTCTAGCTAAATAATTTGGAACCCAATCAATATTAAAAATTGGAACACTAAAACCTTTTTCTTTTTGTTTTAAAGTAAATAAATGTCCAACCGCACAAGCAACAACAATTTTCTCTCCCTTTCTATCAACTTCATAATATGGAACTCCTCTATAAAGTTCTCTTTTTGTTGTATCCCCCAACGCTGTCGCAATTTTCAAAGCTGCCTGAGGTTTTTCAGTTATAATTAATTCAAAGCCATTTTCCTTTAATAAAATTTTAGGAATAATATAAACTTCTCTTTTAGTAGTGGTTTTTTTTGCTTTTTTTCTCTTAGAATTAAGTGTTTTAGGAGACGCATCACTGCGTCCTTTATTTTTTAATTTGGGATGCACTGAATGAGATTCAATATTTTCAATATTAGAATTTTTAACAATTTTTTCAGTAGAACCTTTTAAAAATTCATCTCTTGATTTTTCTTTAGAAGCTTTTTTTTCAGTAGAACGAGTAATACTTTTTTCATCAACTTTAAAATAAGTTTCAGATGCTTTATCTTCTTTTGATATTTTCTTTTTTTTAGGAGGCATTTTCTTAAATTATAGAACAACTTGTATTTTAAAGAGTTTTGTTTTTAAAAATAATATTCTCTCAGAACAATAATTAATTTAAAGTATTATTCATTAAATAATATATGAGTGATTTAAATTATAAAGTTATTAGGAAAAAATGTATTAATTATTATTTTAAGAATGATATGAAAAATACTCTATTTGATAAAACTATAAATTTCAATCCAGAACATTTTAATGCTAAAGCAGAAATATCTTATAAATCTGAATTTGAGAAGTTTGATTTAACTAGACTTGCTGAAGGGCGGTTTTCCTCAGAAGAATATATATTTTTTATTATTCAAAAATCTTTTAATCCTATAAATGAGCATCTTTTTAGAAGAGATGTAAATAATAAAGGTAGTTGGGGGTATAAGGGTTTAATTTTTAAGATTGAAGAATTGGAAAATATAAACTACCTTGCCACTTTAAGAAAGAAAAATGAGGATTTAAATTTAGTTTATTCTGAAGATTAAATTTCAAAAATAAATGGCTTTCTAGCAACATTTACAACTTTTGAATTACCTATTTTTTCAATAATTCCTCCACCCTCATGAATATGTCCACAAATAACATAATCTGGTTTAAATTTATCCATTGCTTTTCGAACCCCGTATGAACCTGGAAAACCCATTAATTCAATCTTACTTCCAGCTGGTGGACCGTGAGAAACCATTACTTTTTTCTTAAAATTTTTAATCTCATTATGACCTTTTTTTAATTCCTTGAAAATTTGTTTAGCATCTTCCTTAAATCCCCAATCAGTTGTCCCTGTTCCAAAAAAACCAATCCCATTTTTTTCAAAAGATTTTGCATGAAGATTTGTAACATTAGGATACATTTTTTCCCAGGCTTTAACTAAAGATTCTGGCTCGTGGTTTCCGTGAACCATTAAAGTTGGCACTTTTGCAATAGGTGAAACCAATTTATTAACAGGTTGTTCAAACCAAGTTTGATCTCCTCCCAAAAGAACTAAATCAACTTTCTCTTTCTTCACAAGTTTCTCAACTTTTTTTACAAGTCCAAGATCTCCGTGAATATCTGCAATTGCAAGTATTTTCATAAAATTGAATAAAAGAATAAGTTAATAAGGTTTTTGATAATATAAAAAATGAAGGAGTTTAATATAAACTCATAATTATATTTTTAATAAACTAGAAAACTTAAATTTATTAAAACTTTACTCTGCTTTGCCTTTACTAAGTAAAAAAAGTTTTGGGAATTATTATTTAAAAAACTAATTTTGTCACCCAGCGTCGCGACATTTAGTCCAGAAATATTTATATATGAACTATATACTGGGATATATATGTTAAATCATACAAGTTCGAAAATGAAAGATAACTTTGATATCTTTTTTCGAAGAAAACCAGCAATGATGTTGGTCTCTTTGAGGAAGAACACTCGATTGAGGTATGGTAGTATATTGGCTAAAGAAGTGGATTGCACTTATAGCCACGCAGTAAAAATACTGCAAACATTGCAAGAATTGAACCTTGTAGAGTTTGATCGGAAAGGAAGAATTAAGTTGATCAGACTTACAAAAAAAGGAAAAGAAGTTGCAGAAGCAATTGAATCAATTCAAGGAATAATCAGATAGGTAGAGGTGATTACTACCCCAACTCTGAAAGTCAAAAATCATAAAAGAACAGAAGTTAATGTGTAATTTTAAATTGTTATTTTAGGTTTTTAGTTTTTACTATGCAAAATTTTTTAAATAATAAAATCTTTTAAAATACAATGAAAATAATAAATAATAAAAAAAGAGCCGAAAGAGTTATTTCTAGAGAAAATAGAATAAATTATAAGAAATATCTTAAAGAATTAAAAAATCCTCAAGTCCTAATTAATAATTATCTAAATCTAGAAAATTTTGTTAAAGGAAAAACAAGTCAACTTATCCCTATAAAAGCTTCAGCAATTGCAACCACTTTAATGGATAAAGGATATGAAATAGGTGATTTAAACTATTCTATTTTGGCTGCAAAAGCTTATGAAAAAATGGGGAGAGGAGATAATCAAGCAATGTTAAAAAGATTAAATAAAACTCTTAAAAAATCAAGAAATCCTAAATATCAAACTTCTAAAAATCTTATAAAAGAAACAGAGAATTTTTTAAAAAAACATATTATTGAAGAAAAAACACTTGAACAAAGATTTCTAATTCCTCTCTTTGGAATATTTACATTAGCAGGTATTTTTTTTAGTTCTAATATGACAGGAGCTTCAATTGGAGTTACAGAAAATTCTAGACCTTTTGGGATAGGATTATTCTTAATTGGATTAGTTGGATTATTTATTTCTTTTATTAAAAAATAAAATAATCCCATATCTTGAATTACATAAGAGGGTGCTAAAATCTTGGTTATTATTTTATTTGAATAGAAAATGGCCTCGACGGGATTTGAACCCGCGACACCTAGATTAAGAGTCTAGTGCTCTGACCAGGCTGAGCTACGAAGCCATTGTTGTCTGAAAGTAGCGAAGCAACTTCTAAGCTGAGGCTTATATAATATATAAGTCATCCCTATGGGAAGCTACGAAGCCATTAGAATAATTAGAAAGTTTCTGTTTAAAAAAGTTTAGAATTAACGATAATCTCTTCTAGTATGCCCACACTTCACACATTTAAAGAATTTTGTAGGTGATTCATCACTTGATCTTGTTTGAACCATCCAAAAATAAGCTTTATCATGTCCACACTTTGAACACTCTTCTGTTACAATAGGAGCTGTAGAACCAATGTTTTTTTTAATTACAGGAATTTCATTTTTTTCATCAATTTTTTCTTTTATAGAAAGATCTACTGATCCTTTTTTAACATATTTACATCTAGGGCAAACACTATTTTTAACTTTAGTCACAAGAACAGCACCACACTTAGGGCAAAAATCCATTATAAATTTCTCCTTACTACTTTTACATCAATAAACTTAGTTATTGTTAGATAAAATTCCATTAATTCTTTATATGTTTCCTCTTTATATATCTTATGAAAATTTGTAACTACAATAAAATTACTGATTTTTACAAAGTCCTCTTTCAGAAAAAGGTTTCATCCTTTCAAAAAGACCTAATTTAATCCATCCAATATAAGGGGCAACATTTGCTCTAGCTTTCCCAACAACTTGATCTTCATAAATATTTTTCTCTATTTCTAATTGACCTTCATTATTATCTCCTAAAGTTGAAAAATAAAAGCCATTCTCCTTTTCATTAATACTCACAACACGATGAATGATAGGATTTTTATAATCAGCTTCAAAAATAATAACATCTCCTAATTCAACTTTTTCAGGCTTCACTCCTGTGATAAATAAAATATCTCCTTTATTAAATCCTTTTTTAAAAGGAAATACCTTCCAATCATTTTTGGAAATTCCTACTTTGAAATACTTAAATTCCTTTTCAACCCACCATTCATCAAATTCAGAAGCAAAATTATCCTCATGATACATTGAACAAGATTCAACAATTACTAAAGGCAAAGAAGTTCCTGTTACCAAAGACATTAAAGGAAAGAAAATTAATTTAATTACAATAAATAAAAATACTAAAGAAATAATCCACCCCTTAGGAGAATCATCCTTCCAGACAACAAACCAAAATTTCTTCCAAAATTTTTTCCAATCACTCTTTTTCATAAATAAATAATGAGAAGATTGTTTTTAAGTTATTTGAATTTAAATTATATGAAATTTTAATTTAAAAAAATTTTTAAAAAATTTCCTATTAAAAATAAAGTTAAAATTCATTTTTTTCTAAATAAAATCACTAAACCAAAATCTTTATAAATATACACAAGATGTATACACATGAAAGACATATTTAGACATAAAATTTTATGTGAAAAATGTGAAAAGCCAATGCAAGATTGCATCATTTCTAGAAACGGATTTAATTTACGTGCAAAAAATTGTATAAAATGTAATCAAACAATTATTCATCCTGAAGATAAAATTGAATACGAAAATTTCATAAAATTAAAACAAAAAGAATTCAATGTAAAAATGCGAATGGTCGGAAACTCCTATTCTGTTTCAATACCTAGAGAAATTGTAGATTTCATGCAAGAACAAGAAAATATAATGAATAACATGGTTCGACTTTCTTTTGAAGAAGCAGGAAGATTAAGCTTAATGTTCAACACTTCAAGAGACGAAAATGCAAAAGTTATTAAATCAAGTGAAATTCAATTTATTAAAAATAACAAACCTGTGCTTTATGCAAAAGAATTCATAGATTCAGCACATCCTGAGAAAAATAAAAAAACAATGATTAAAAATGACGAATAAAGAAATAATAAAATTAAAAGTAACCGAAGCACTTCAAGACGACGCTTATAAAGGTATTGCAAGAATAGATGATTCAATAATAAATCAATTAGGAATCCAAAGAGGAGATCCGATTTCAATTAAAGGTTCCAAATTAACAACAGCAATTGCAGATAGATCATATCCTGCAGATATAGGAGAGGGAATTATCCGTATCGATGGGCTATTAAGAAAAAATGCAGGAATTTCAATAGGAGACGAGGTCATAATTTTAAAAACAACTATAAAAGAAGCAAAAAAAATAACCATCGCACCAGCACAAAAAGGAATTATGATTCAAGCAGATGCAAAGAGTTTACAAAGAGGATTGCTAGGAAGAACACTTTCAAAAGGAGATTTATTCACATTAGGAGGAGTTCAAAGAAGAAAAGATTTAATGGGAGACGAAATGAATAATTTAAATGATATCTTTGGAGATCTTTTAGGAAACATGGGTTTAGGAGGAAACTTAGGAGGAGGAATGACTCAAATAAAATTTGCAGTTGTTTCAACAAATCCAAATTGTGCAGTAAGAGTAACTGAAAACACCGATGTAGTATTAAATTCAAAAGCAATTGATAAAATTGAAGAAAAAATACCTACGATAAATTATGAAGACATTGGAGGATTATCAAAAGAAATTAAAAAAATAAGAGAGATGGTAGAAATTCCCATGAAACATCCTGAAATTTTCGAAAAATTAGGAGTAACACCTCCAAAAGGAGTTTTATTACACGGACCTCCTGGAACAGGAAAAACACTTTTAGCAAAAGCAGTTGCAAATGAAACAGATTCACATTTTATCTTATTAAATGGTCCCGAAATAATGTCAAAATTCTACGGAGAATCAGAAAAGAAAATAAGAAGTATTTTTGAAGAAGCAGAAAAAAATGCCCCTTCAATTATTTTTATCGATGAGATAGATGCAATAGCTCCAAAAAGAGAAGATGTCCATGGAGAAGTTGAAAGAAGAGTAGTCTCACAATTATTAACCACTATGGATGGTTTAAACTCAAGAGGTAAAGTAATAGTAATTGGTGCAACAAATAGAGTTAATTCTTTAGATCAAGCACTAAGAAGACCTGGAAGATTTGACAGAGAAATTGAAATTGGAGTTCCAGATAAAAAAGGCAGATTAACTGTTTTAAAAATTCACTCAAGAGGTATGCCTCTACATAAAAATATTAATTTAGATAAAATATCCTCACTAACACACGGATTTGTCGGAGCTGATTTAGAATCTCTAACAAAAGAAGCAGCAATGAATGTTTTGAGAAAAAATCTAAATAAAATAAAACTTGACGAAGACCAAATTAGTCAAGAAGTTTTAGATAAATTAATTATTAAACAAGAAGATTTTACAAACTCTTTAAAAGTTGTAAGACCGTCGGCAATGAGAGAAATTTTAGTTGAAACACCAAATGTTGATTGGAATTCTGTTGGAGGTTTAGATAAAATTAAATCAGAATTACAAGAAGCAGTAGAATGGCCGATGAAATACGGAGAAAGTTTTAAGAGATTAGGAATAAGACCTTCAAGAGGAATTTTATTGTACGGCCCTCCTGGAACAGGAAAAACACTTTTAGCAAAAGCAGTTGCAAAAGAATCAGAAGCAAACTTTATACAAGTTAAAGGACCTTCATTATTATCTATGTGGGTGGGAAAATCAGAAGAAGGAGTTAGAAAGATTTTTGAAAAAGCAAGACAAGTTTCACCTTGTGTAATTTTCTTTGATGAGATCGATTCTATTGCAGGTAGAAGAGGAACAGACCAGAACAAAGTAACAGAAAGAGTTTTGAAT
>JAYENS010000011.1:0-16244 GCA_034722215.1 Nanobdellota archaeon | reverse complement strand
TTTTTATTATTTCATTGAATATTTCTTCTTCATCTTCTGGTTTACAAAATACAAATTGCTCAATTTTCTCAAATCTATGAACTCTATAAATTCCTTTAGTATCTTTTCCGTGACTTCCTGCTTCTTTTCTAAAACAAGAACTAATAGCTGCAAATTTTAATGGTTTTTTTACATTAATTAATTCATCAACATAATACGCAGCCATAGCATGTTCGCTAGTTCCAATCAAGTATAAATCTTCGTCTTCTATCTTATATATACTTTCTTCAAAATCTTCTAAGCTTACTGCTCCTCCAATAGATTTCCTATTAAGCATATAAGGAGGTTGAACTAATTGATAATTTTTTTTCTCTAAAAAATCTATTGCAAATCTTTGTAATGCGTGATTTAACAAAACTAAATCTGATTTTAAATAATAAAATCTTGAACCAGCTACTTTAGATCCTCTCAAAGTATCAACCATTTTTAAATCTTCAACAAGATCAATATGGCTTTTTGGAACAAAATTAAATTTAGGAATTTTTCCAACTTTTCTTAATTCTTTATTAGATTCTTCATCTTTTCCAATTGGAACAGAATCATGAATTATATTTGGAAGTTTTAACATAATTTCTTTAATTTCTTTTTCTAATTTTCTTCTTTTCTCTTGAATCTTTTCAATTTCTTGAGGTATTTTTTTTGCTTGTTTTTTTAAAGATTCTACTTTTTTGGAATCTTTATTTTTTATTGCTTGACTTATTTCTTTAGAAATAGAATTTCTTTGTTTTCTAAAATCGTCTTCTTCATATTTTAATTTTCTCCATTTTTCATCTAATTTTTTTACTTTATCTACTAAAATTAATTTTTCCTCTTGAAATTTTTTTTTGATATTCTCTTTAACTAAATCTAGATTTTCACGAATTAAATTAATATCTATCATAAAATATATAGTTTTTTTTGGTATATAAATTTTGGGAAAATTTAAAAGCAGAAAATACTATGAATAACTATGACAGGAGTAATAGAAATATATTCTAATTTTATTACTAGCTTGCCTTTTTTTGGGAAAAATTTTATTAATTTATTTCTAATTGTGATTTTAATTTTTATTTATGCTGTTTTGATTTGGAAATTTTATAGATTTATTGCTAAGAAAAATTTAATTAGCTTAAATCTAAATCAATATAATCGTTCAGAACATCCTCTTGTTAATAAAGCGATTAAAATAATATTTTATATTACTGAATATATAATTATACTTCCTGCACTGGTTTTTTTATGGTTTGCAGTATTTACAATTTTCTTACTATTCTTAACGGATAAAATTGAAGTGCATACTCTCTTAATTATCTCTGCAACAGTTGTAGCAGCAATAAGAATGGCTGCATATTATAAAGCAGATCTTGCAAAAGATTTAGCAAAGCTTCTTCCATTTACTTTACTAGGAGTTTCTTTGACTCAATCGGGATTATTAAATTTTAATAATATTCTAGTTAAACTTATAGAAATCCCTTTATTCTTAGAAGAAATAATTATTTACTTATTATTTATAATTGTAATTGAATTTATATTGAGATTATTTGAAATATTTTTTATTACTACAGGGATTCATTCTGAAGAAGAAATTCAGGAAGATTAATTCTTTTCTACATCTGGATGTTTAAATCCTTTTTTCATAATAGCTTTCAACATTTTAATGTGTTTTCTTCTTTCTTCTGAATAATCTTCATCCCCTAATTTTACATGACGAATCATTTTTCCAACATATTCTCCTCCTAAGAAATGAGGTGTTAACACATAATTAGCTCCTGTTTTATAAAGTTTTAATGCATCTTCTACAGTATGTGCTCTTAAAATAATTGCACATTTTTTGTTTCTTTGTCTTATTTCTCTTATCAATAATTCATTTGCTTCTAATTCTGGAATTGTCGAAACAATCAAGCTTAATTTTTCTATTGGAAGTTCTTCAAGGAAATCTGAATCATAAGCATCTCCATACAAACACGGAACATTGAATTTTCTTAAATCTGCAATTATGTCTGGATTAAAATCTACAATTAAATATTTCTTATTCATCTTTTTTAAAGAATTTAAAATACTAAATCCCATCCTATTATATCCAAATAAAATAGAATCATATTTCTGTTTTAATTTTGTTTGTTTTTTAATTCTCTTAGTTTCAAAAATTGAGAGTGCAGGAGATATGAATCTATAAAATTTAGTAGAATAAATAATCATATAACTCGACATTAGTATTGTTAAAATCAATGTTAAAACTAAAGTATTAACTGCTTCTGGTAAAAGATGTCCTGCAGAAAAACCTAAAGCAGCAACGATTAAAGAAAATTCAGAGATTTGTCCTAGAGTTGTCCCAACTAAGAAATTTGTTCTCTTGGTGAATCCAAAGTGTTTCATTAAAACCATTAAAATTATTGGTTTTAAGATTACAGCTATAAGAGAAAGAACTATTGCATCAAAAATTATTGAACCTATTCCAATAAGATTAGTTCTTAATCCTAGGATTATAAAGAATATTATTAAAAAGAAATCTCTTAGAGGCCTAATCTTTGAAGAAATTTCTGTTGCATAAGGGCTCGAAGATAAAATTACTCCTGCTATTAAAGCTCCAATTTCCATACTAAATCCTAAGTAACTAAATAAAGCAGCCAATGCAAAACACCAACATATTGAAAATAAGAAAAGTAATTCTTGAGATCTTGCAATTGATTTCATTATTCTTGGTAAAATAAAATAACCAACCACAAATAATCCAATAATTAAACCACCTCCAGAAAGTAAACCTTGAATTCCTAGGAGATTAGATCCGACTCCTTTAAGAGAAGAGATGGACATTAAAACAGCAATGGCAACTAAGTCTTGTATAATCAAAACACCAATTGCAATTTTTCCGTAAAGAGAATCTAATTGTCTTTTATCTGATAAAAGTTTCATTATAATAATTGTACTTGAAAATGAAACTCCTATTCCAAAATAAATTGAAGTTAAAACATCATACCCTAAAAATCCTTTAGCCACAAAAAAAGTTGCAATAAAAGTTAAAGCTATTTGTCCTAAACCTACTACTAACGAAGAGATTCCAATCTCTTTAATTACTTTTGGATTTAAATGCAATCCTACAATAAATAAAAGAAAAGCTACTCCAAATTCAGAAAGAATATCAATGATTTCAATAGATCCTGCTCCAATTAAAAAAGGACTGATTATAATTCCAGCTATAATATATCCAATAATTATTGGCTGTTTCATTAATCTAATTATATAAGAAACTATAAATGCGCTAACAAGTATTATTGCTAAATGTATAAAAACTTCTTCCATTGTTCACCTCTTAAAATTAATATGGGAAATTGATATAAAAAGCTTTTTAAATAGACAGGAATTGTATCAAATATACTAATAGCAAGTTAGTGTAATCCAAAATGGTTAGGCGGGTTACAATGCTCAAATATCCATTCAAATAAATCAAAATGGCCAAGGTAAGAATAAAACTAAACTCAACGGACATAAATCTTCTTAATAATATTTGTAATTCAATTAAAGATCTTGCTAAAAAATCAGGAATTGAAATTTCAGGACCTGTACCTCTTCCTACTAAAAAATTAAAAGTTACAACAAGAAAATCTCCTTGTGGAGATGGAACAGCTACTTTTGATAGATTTGAAATGAGAATTCATAAAAGATTAATTGATTTACCTGCAAATGAAAAAGTTCTTCATCATATTATGAGAATGAAAGTTCCAAAATCGGTTAACATTAAAATTGAAATGAAAGACTGATATAAAAGCAATCATTGTTAATAACTAATATTCTCCTAAAAAATAGAGTATAATAATTCTTATAAAGTTAATTTTTTATTAAAATTAATGACTTTAAAATTTTATACAACTGATCCAATAAATTCTGAAGATAAATTGGGATTTTCCCAAGAATATATAAAAACCTTTTTAGATATAAAATTTCCAGATAATAAATTAATAATTTCTACATCTAAAAATATTGGAGAAATTCTTTATGAAAATTACTTACAAAATAATAAAATAATAAAAAAAGAAATTATAAAATTTGAAAATTCTAAAAAAATTTTAATTAATCAATTTGGAAAAGATATTAAAAAAATTCGAGATTCTCAAAAGTTAAGTGGTAAAATTATGACTTATAAAGTTGATTCAATATCTTCTAGAATTAAAATATTATTCAAAAATGAAACTGAAGCTTATCAAAAATGTTTAAACCTATGGGTTCAAGGACCTACAAATAATGATATTGAGAATTATCAAAAAGTTCTAATGAAAACAAATATGGCAGGAATTATTATTCCTTTTGGTTTTGGAGATTGGAAAAATTTTGATAATATTTTAAATGGAATTGAAGGAGATTTTAAAAATAATTTAGAAAATAGAATTTCTAATGTAAATGGTAAAACTATAACTCAAAAAATACAGAAAGAATATTTTAATGAAATTTTCCAAGTTCCTATTTTTGATTCTCTAACATTTATTTTAAATCAAGAACATAATTTTAAAAATGAAGAAGATATTGTAAAACAAAAATTAAAAATTTCTTGGAAAGAACAAGAATATCATCTTAAACAAGCTTATTCTTTATGGCTTAAACAATTTAATTAATTTTTTGAAAATAATTAAGAACAATTTTATAAACTCTTTTTTACTAGTTTTTATTGAGGTGAAAATGAATAAAAAAAATTCTTTTGTAATTCCATTTAATAAAATAGGAATTAAAGATGTTTCAATTGCAGGAGGGAAAAATGCTTCTCTAGGAGAAATGTATAGAGGGCTTGGAAAAAAAGGAATTCTTGTTCCGAATGGTTTTGCTGTAACTGCTCATGCTTATAATTATTTTATTAAAAATGCAGGAATTGAAACAGGAATAATTAGGATTTTAGGAGATTTGAATACTCGAGATACAAAAAATTTAATGATTCGTGGGAAAAAAGTTCGTGATTTAATTTTAAATGCAAATCTTCCAAAAGAACTTGAAAAAGAAATTATTAAACAATATAAGATACTTTCAAAAAATTATGGGGATAATTTTACAGATGTTGCTGTAAGAAGTTCTGCGACTGCTGAAGATTTACCTAATGCTAGTTTTGCAGGACAACAAGAGACTTTTCTAAACATTAGAGGAGAAAAAGATCTTCTTGAAGCTTGTAAAAAATGTTTTGCTTCTTTATTTACAGATAGAGCAATATCTTATAGAGTTGATAAAAAATTTGATCACTTTGATGTTGCCTTATCTATAGGGGTTCAAAAAATGGTAAGAAGTGATTTATCTTCTTCAGGAGTTATGTTTTCAATTGATACTGAATCTGGTTTTAAAGATGCTGTTTTTATTACTTCTATTTATGGTTTAGGAGAAAATATTGTTCAAGGAGCTGTAAATCCAGATGAATTCTATGTTCATAAACCCACTTTAAAAAAAGGGTATAACTCAATTATTTCAAAAAAAATTGGAGAAAAGAAAATTAAAATGATTTATAATCCTCACGGAAAATCTCCTGTAAAAAATATTTCAGTTCCTAGAAATTTGAGGAAAAAATTTTCAATAACTAATAAAGAAATTATGCAACTTGCAAAATGGGCAGTTATTATTGAGGAGTATTATAAAAAACCAATGGACATAGAATGGGCTAAAGATGGAAAATCTGGAAAAATCTTTATTGTTCAAGCTCGTCCTGAAACAGTGCAAAGTCAAAAAGATTTGACAATATTAGAAGAATATATTTTAAAACAAAAAGGAGAAATTTTAGTTGAAGGAAAAAGTGTGGGTTCTAAAATTGGAGCTGGAAAAGTTAGAGTTATCAATGATGTTTCTGGAATTCATAGTTTCAAAAAAGGAGAAGTTTTGGTTACAGATATGACTGATCCTGATTGGGAACCAATTATGAAAATAGCCTCAGCTATTATTACAAATAAAGGGGGAAGAACTTGTCATGCAGCAATAATTTCTAGGGAATTAGGAATTCCCGCAATTGTTGGCACCAATGATGGAAATTTAAAATTAAAAACAGGAGACAAGGTAACTGTGAGTTGTGCCGAAGGGGAAAAAGGTTTTGTTTATAAGGGATTACTAAAATTTAAAATTAAAAAACATAATTTAAAAAAAATTCCAAAATTAAAAACAAAAATAATGATGAATCTTGGAAATCCAGAAAGTGCTTTTGAAACAAGTTTCATTCCTAATGAAGGTGTTGGATTAGCCCGTGAAGAATTTATAATAAATTCTTACATTAAAATTCATCCAAAAGCTTTAATAAATTATTCAAAAATTAAAGATAAAAAAATTAAAAAACAAATTGATGAATTGACAATTGGTTACAAGGATAAAAAAAAGTTTTTTATTGACAAACTTGCAGAAGGTATTGGAATGATTGGAGCTGCATTTTATCCTAAAGATGTAATTGTAAGAATGTCTGATTTTAAATCAAATGAATATGCTAACTTAATTGGAGGAAAAGAATATGAACCTGAAGAAAATAACCCTATGATTGGTTGGAGAGGTGCTTCTCGTTATTATAATAAAAAATATATTGATGCTTTTGAATTGGAATGTCAAGCTTTGAAAAAAGTTAGAAATGAATTTGGTTTAAAAAATGTAAAAATTATGATTCCTTTTTGTAGAACTATTGAAGAGGGTAAAAAAGTTTTAGCAATTATGTCTAGGAATGGTTTGAAAAGAGGAAAAGATAAATTAGAAGTTTATATGATGTGTGAGATTCCTTCAAATGTTATTTTAGCAGATGACTTTGCAAAAATCTTTGATGGATTTAGTATTGGTTCAAATGATTTGACTCAATTAACTTTAGGTTTAGATAGAGATTCTGCAATTGTTGCAGATATCTATGATGAAAGAAATAAAGCTGTTAAAGATTTAATTAAGGAAGTAATTAAAAAAGCTAAAAAAAATAAAAAGAAAATTGGAATTTGTGGGCAAGCTCCTTCTGATTTTCCAGATTTTGCAAAATTTTTAGTTAAACAAGGAATTGATTCAATTAGTTTAAATCCTGATTCTGTGATTAAAACAATGATTGAGTTAGGTAAGAAATAATTAATTTAATTTACTTGAAGGAAATATTCCTTGATCATTATATTCTCTCAATACATTACTAAAAGAATGAGTTGCATATAATGGAGTTCCATCAAAACTTTTTTTAGAAGCAAGTTCTCCAAAAAACCCATATATTTCTTTATTTTTCTCAATGCCAGCTAATTGTAAAAGAGGAATTAAAAATCTTTCTTGTTCTGTAAACAATGGAGATTCCTCTCGAAAAGAAAATGTTCCATTCATTGCATTAGCCACTATTTCTGCTAATTCTTGTTTATCTATTTGAAAATTAGTAATATCTTTTGATTTGATTTTATTTACTAAATTATTTCTAGTATAAATATCTTGAGTAAAAAGAGTTCGATTTATATGTTCTCCTTTCTCCGTATACTGGATTTTGACCTTTCGATAATCATTCCCATTTGGAATGATTATAGAATCACTAAGAACGGAATTCCTGGAATTATAATTTATATCAACATCTAAAGTAGATTTAATTAAATCTTTAACTACTAGTTTTCTTTTATCGAGTTCTTCTTCTCGTTCTTTATTTTTATAAAACTGTTTCATAAATTTTATAATAGTTAATAGTTTATAAATATTTCTATATTGTTACTATTTAATAATTATTATAAATAAAATATTTTTTAAGTTAAAAAAACTCACAAATCTTTAAAAAGTTAAACTTGCTCTGAAACCTATGACTGATCAATTTAAAAGAAATATTGCATTTAAACTAAGAATTGGAGATGTATTATTAGGTAAACCTATTTTTGAAGCTGAAAAATTTCTTTATCTAGAATGGGGTGAAAAGAAAATTTCAAGAGTTAATGTTATTGGAAATATTGTTGATAAATATGAAAGTGAAGGAGACAGAAAATATATTTTTTTCAAATTAGATGATGGTTCTGGGCAAATTTCTTTAAAAGTTTTTGGAGATGATGTTGAAAAATTTAAAGGAGTTGCTCAAGGGCAAACAGTTGTAATTATAGGAGTCTTAAGAAATTGGAATAATGAAACATATATTCAACCAGAAATCATTTCAGATAAAGATCCAAAATATCTTTTATTAAGAAAATTAGAAATTGAAAAAAATTTGAAAAAAGAAATAAAATCAATTGGAACAAAAGAGGAAACCGTTGCAGTTAAAGATAAAATTTTAAATTTAATTAAGAATGCCGAAGAAAGTGGAGGAATTGATACTGATGAAATAATTATGAAATTTAGGGATATTTCTCCAGAAGTAATTAATCAAGAAATCAAAAAACTTCTTGAAGACGGAATAATTTTTGAGCCTAGACCTGGAAGAATAAGATATCTTGGTTAATACAATAATAACAATTCTTAAAAACTAACTAATTCTATATTTTTTATGGACTCTTATGAAAAACTACTTGATTCAGCATACGAAGATATTAAAATTGTAGAAGGTTCTGGAGGAAGATTTGAAATTCCCTCAATCGAGGGATTTTTTCAAGGGAGAAAAACCATTATTACAAATTTAAATCAAATTGCTTCCCGCCTTCGTAGAAATACTGAAACATTACAAAGATTTTTATCAAAAGAACTTGCAACTCCAATTGTTAAACAAGGTGAACGTTTTGTATTAGGTTCAAAAATTTCAAGTAAAAAAATTAATCCTAAAATTGCAGAATATGTTAATGAATTTGTTTTATGTAAAACCTGTAAAAAACCAGATACTGAAATTGTAAAACAAGATAGGCAATCAATGTTACATTGTCTTGCATGTGGTGCAAAACACCCAATTAGAGGAAAAATTTAAATTAAATAAGTTTAAAAAATAAAAACATTTAATAAAATCATAAAATATTAAATAAATGGAGGTTAAAAAAATGGTAAATGCTTATTGTGTGAAATGTAAGAAAAAAGGACAACTAATGAAAGATCCACAAATAACTAAAACTTCAAGAGGTGGATTCATGGCAAAAGGAAAATGCCCAGATTGTGGTACAACAATGTGTGCAATGATGTCTAAAGAAAATGCAGAAAAAGCTATTAATTCTGGTGAAGCTAAGAAAGCTTATGATTCAGAAGAAGTTAAAAAAACAGCTTAAATAAATTTTAAATTTTTATTTTTTTTTAATTAAATGTTCTCGAGAAAGGTAAATGTATGTAAATATAATAGATTCTTATAGAAAGGTAGTTGCAATTGCAGACAAAGAATTAGTTGGGCAGATATTTGAAAAGGAAGAAAAACAATTAAATTTAAAAGAAAATTTTTATAAGGGAGAAGATGGAAAAATTTTTTCTGAAGAAGAAGTTAAAGAGATTATAAAAAAATGGGCGATTGAAGATGCTACATTTAATATTGTTGGTGAACGTGCTGTTAAATTAGCCTTAGATTTAAAAATTATTAATGAGAAAGGAATAAAAAAAATTCAAAATATTCCTTATTCTTTAATTCTGTTATGAATAATTTTAAAAACTAGTTTTGATTAACTTTATTATGAAAAGTTTAAAACCTTTTTTAAAAAAATGTAAAAGAGTTTGGATTGTTTTGAAAAAACCTAGTAAAAAGGAATTTTCAACAATTGCAAAAGTTTCTGCAATTGGAATTTTAATATTAGGTTTTATTGGTTTTCTAATTTCAATAATAATGAAATTATTTTCATAATGGTTTTAAATAAAATTCAAAAGTGGGGCAAAAGAACTTTAGAGTCTTTGTTAATTTCTTCTATGTTTATTTTTTCAAATTGTGGGAAAGATGAATCTTTGAATATTGCTCCTGCAGGTACAAATTGGTATGAAAATGTTCATGTTTATGAAGATAATCCAAGTAATCCAGTAGAAAAAGTAGAAGATAATAAAATTGAATTTAATTCTGGACAAAATTTGGAAGTAGGAGATATTGTTGCAGGACTTGTTAATGAAAAATATCAAGGATTTATTTTAGAAATCACAAAAAAAAATAACAATAAAACTTACGAAACTAAACAAGCTAGTTATGCAGATGTAATTAAAGAAGGATCTTTTCATGACATAAATCTACCTATTTACACTAAAAGATCGAATGGTTTTTCTTTCGAAACAGGAGATGTAATTTTATTGGATGGAGATGGAAATATTTTTACTAAAGATGATCAAATTATAATTAATGCTAGTTCTACTTTGAATCCTCAAATGTCTCTTGACTTAGAATTTAATAGAGGTTTAGAAAAATTAGAATATAATTTCACAGCAGATTTTGATTTAAATATTAAGATTGATTCAAAATTAGAAAAATTTGTTAACCGCAAAAAAAAAGTAATTAAAGGTCCTAATTTAGGAACTTATATTATAAATATTGGAGGAATTCCTACAGTAATAATTCCAAAAATAGATTTTATATGTGAGGTGGATGGGAATTGTTCAGATATACATTTTAATATTAATGAAAATTTTAATTTTGAATCTACTCTTCAATATAAAAATAAAGAATGGAATTATACCACAACTAAAAATAATAATTTTCACTTATATGGATTTGATGAAGGAGGTAATTTAAACTTGGAAACTTCTATTTCTCCAAGATTTACATTACAGGTTAACGGTGTAGCAGGATTATATTCAAAAATACGAGGAAGGACAATAGCTAATGTAAATTCTTCTGCAAATCCCTCTTGGAATCTCTATGGATTTCTTGAAGGTTTTCTGGGAGCCAATCTAGAAATTTTTAATAGAACTCTTATAGAAAAAGAAGTAGAAATTTTTTCTAGTATAAACTTAATTGCAGAAGGTCCTTCTTCAAATAAAAAACCTGTTGCAAATTTTATAATTAATCCTTCCTCTGGAAATACTTCTACAAATTTTTCTTTTGATGCCTCTTCTAGTTATGATCCAGATGGAAAAGTTGAATTTTATAGGTTTGATTGGGATGGAGATGGAACTTATGATGTCCTTCTTAGTAAATCCTCATCTTTTAATCACATTTATCCTACAGCTGGAAATTATTCTCCAGTATTGCAAATTTTAGATTTAGAAGGTGCTTCAGATACTTATACAAAATCTCTTGTAGTTAATACAGGAGGAGGTTCAACTTTTACAGATCCTCGTGATGGAGAAATTTATAATATTAAAACTATTGGAACTCAAACTTGGTTTATTGAAGATTTAATTTATAAAACTTCAAGCTATAGCTGGCCTCATAATTTTAGTACAGGAGAAGGAATGAAGTATGGAATAACAGTAATTTCTTCAGCTTGTCCTAATGGTTGGCATCTTCCAAGCGATGGAGAATGGAAAACTCTTGAAACTTATTATGGAATGAAACCTGGAGAATTAAATCTAAAAGGTGAAAGAGGGATTAATGAAAATATTGGGATAAAAATGCAAAATAATCCTCTTTATCTTAAATTAAATGGATGGTATAAACAACCAACACAAGAATTTCAATGGGGAACTCACGGACATTATTGGACTTCTACAACAGATCAAAATAATCCTTCTAAAAAATATTATAGAAAAATTTCTAATAAATTTCAAGGAATTATGAGAGAAAGTCTTGATGAAACAAATATCTTTTTATCCATTCGTTGTTTAAAAAACTAAAGTAAACCTTTATAAATGTTAAATTTTAATTATTAGTATCTACTTCTATAGTTTTAGAGGTAGTGACCACAAAATGATTTATATTATTAAGGTACAAACAAACAAAGAAGATCGGGCAATTGAAATGATTGCAAATAGGTCAGAGAAGAAAAATTTAAACGTGTTTGCAGTTCTTAGACCTCATGGACTTAGAGGATATATTATTTTAGAAGCAGAAGATAGAGATTCAGCAGAAGAAGGAGTTTATAATTTGCCTTATATTAAAGGAATAATTGGGAAAACAATTTCTTATGAAGAAATTAAAAATATGCTTGAACCGACTGCATCAACAATTACAATTAAAGAAGGAGATATTATTGAAATTATAGCTTCTACTTTGAAAGGTGAAAAAGCAAAAGTTTTAAGAATAGATAAACAAAAAGAAGAAGTACTTGTCAGCTTACTTGGAGCAGTTGTTCCATTGCCAGTTACAATTAAATTGGATAATGTAAAAGTTATCAGACGTGAGGAAGAAATCGAATGACTGGTGGAAATAGTTCAGAGTATATTTTAAGAGGATTAGTTCTTCCTCTTAGATCAGGTATGAATTCAGATGATCGTGTTAAAAAATATTTGGAGGGAAGAAAAACTTTAAGTTCAAAATGAAAATGAAATTACTTGTTGACGGTGGAAGCATGAAACCAGGACCAGCTTTGAGTCAAAAATTAGGACCTGCTGGAATTAATATAGGAGAAGTTTTATCAAAAATAAATGAAGTTACTTCAGGGTTTAAGGGAATGAAAGTTCCAGTTGAACTTGATATTGATATTACAACTAAAACTTTTGAAATTGAAGTTTTTTCTCCACCAGTTTCAGAACTTTTAAAAAAAGAAGCTGAAATTGATAAAGGTTCTAAAATGCAAGCAAGATTTAAATCAGGAAATTTATCTATTGAACAAATTATTAATGTTGCAAAACAAAAAATGGGAAACTTATTATGTAATACTTTGAAAACAGCTGTTAAAACTGTTGTAGGAAGTTGTGTTAGTTTGGGATTATTGATTGAAAGTAAAACCCCTCAAGAAATTGAAAAAGAAATTGAGGAAGGAATTTATGATAAACAAATTGAGGAAGGAATTATAGAAACCTCTGAGGAAAAGAAAAAAGAATTAAAAGAATATTTTTCAAAATTAAAAGCAGAACAAGATAAAATTATCTTGGCAGAAAAAAAGGCTGCTGAAGTTGAAGCTGAAAATAAAGAAAAAGAATAAAATAGTTTATAAAGGAAATCCCGCTCTATTTGATTATGGGGCTGTGGGCCAGCCTGGTTAAGCTATGACGTTTGGGACGTCATGACCCCGGTTCGAATCCGGGCAGCCCCATTTAATAAAATGACAACAAAATCAAAAAAAACAAAATCAGCAGGAAGGTTTGGAGCTAGATATGGTAAAACTGTTAAAGATAAATTAGTTAAAGTAGAAATTAAACAAAGAGTTAAACAAAAATGTCCTTTTTGTGGAAAGCTTGGAGTAAAAAGAAAAGCAAAAGGAATATGGGAATGTTTAAAATGTGGGAAAACTTTCGCAGATAATACCTACCACTTGGAAAAATAAAAATGACAGAATATAAATGTTTTAATTGTAATAAGAAAATTACTAGCGAGGCTCTTGATAAGAGATTTAAATGTCCTCACTGCAATTCAAAAATTTTCTTTAAACCAAGAACTAAAGTAAAAGTAGTAAAAGCAGAGTAATAAGTTACTTGTCATAGAAAAGTTTATAAAAAACTTTTGAAATATAATAAGATGGATCAAGAAAAAATACAACAAATGCAATTTTTAGAACAAAACCTTCAATCTGTGATAATGCAAAAACAAGCTTTTCAAATGGAAATTTCTGAAGCAGTTGCAGCATTAAAAGAAGTAGAAAACTCAAAAGAAGATGTTTTTAAAATTGTTGGGCAATTAATGATTAAAACAAGTACTGAAAAAGTTGTAGAAGATTTAAAGAAAAAGGAAAAAATCCTTCAAACAAGATTGGAAGCTTTAGAAAAACAAGAAGAAACTTTAGCAGAACAATCTGAAAAATTAAGAAATGAATTAATTGGTTCTCAGAAAAAAGTAGATAAAGTAGAATAGTTGCAAAAAATCTACGAAATATTTATAAACATAACAAGTTTAAAATTAACATGGCTATTAAAAATTGGTTTTCAGGAAAAGGAGAAGATGAATTTGCTGGAGAAGAATATTTAGAAATTGATTTAGAACAAGAAAAAAAAGACAATAAAGTTCTTGTTAAATTATTTGTTTTGAAAACTTATGAAGATGCAAATTATGTTCTTAATGCTTTGAGAGAAGGTTATACAATTGCTGTAATTGATATAAAAGTTCTTAAGAAAAGAGATCCTATTGAATTAAAAAGAGCGATTTCTAAAATTAAAAAAACAGTTGATGCTCTTGAAGGAAGTATTGCTGGTTTTGGAGAAAACACAGTTATTGTAACTCCAAGTTTTGCAAGAATTGATAAAGATGTTTCAATTCCAAAAGAACAACCAAAAAAATTCTCAGATGAATATTAGATTCTTAGATAAGTTTTAAAATACAATTATATTTATTTTTTTATGAAAACATTATTTATTTCAATAGATTCAAAGAATAAACCAGATTATAATAAATTTGTTAAAGAAATAAATAATATTCCTTATGAAAATATTGCATTGTGTTATTCTAATCAATTTATTGAAGTTGCAAATAAAATTGAAAAGAAAATTAATAAAAATATTTTGAATAAATTTCAGGTTCTTGGATGTAGTAATCCTCAGTTTAATAAAAAAGTTGAAGCCATACTAATAATAGGGCAGGGAGATTTTCACGCTGTTTCTCTTGCTTATGAATCAAAGCTTCCTGTTTATGTTTTAGAAGGAGAAAAAATTAGAAAGGTTTCGAATAAAGAAATTGAAAAATTAAGTAAGAAAGAAAAAGGGGCTATGTTGAAATACTTGAATTCTGATAATATTGGAATTCTTGTTACAAATAAGCCAGGTCAAGAAAGATTAAAACGGGCTATTGAATTTAAAAATTCTTTAAAAAGCAAGAAAGGTTATCTCTTTATGTCAAATGATATTAATATAGCAGAGTTTGAAAACTTCGTAGGAATTGATTTCTGGGTTAATACGGCCTGTCCTAGAATGGATTTGAGTGATGCTCCTATTATTAACTTGGAAAAATTAAATTTTTGAAATTGAGAAAACTGATTTTATTGCTACAATAATTGTTGCGGGGACAAATAAAGCTAATAGAGCTGAAAAAGTTGAAGTTACTATGTCTCCGACTCCTATTCCTATTAAAGAACCTACA
Organism: Nanobdellota archaeon; assembly: GCA_034722215.1. Classification (GTDB taxonomy): domain Archaea; phylum Nanobdellota; class Nanobdellia; order Pacearchaeales; family GW2011-AR1; genus GW2011-AR1. The sequence goes on along the minus strand of JAYENS010000011.1, from coordinate 1,300 downwards.
ACACTGTCCATTCCGAATTTACTTACAATTACTAAGATTGCTCCTGAGATTAAAAAAGTCTGAGAGTCTTTTCCAGAAACATTTACTTTGAAACCTACAAAGATTCCTAAGATAACTAAGATTGCATAAATTGGGGAGCTGTATTGTCCTATTTTTGTTAGGGGAACAAAGAATGTTGTACTTATTCCGATTAAAACTGCAAGCACTACTCCAATTAAAAAAGCCCATGCGCCTGCTGAATTTTCTTTAGATTTTAAGACCATTTTCCGAATGTAAAATGTGTTTTATCTATTTAAATGTTTTCTAATAAATTTTTAAAGTATATTCTTAAGAATAGAAAACTTTATAAAGTGTAGTAATTATAAAATGATAATATGAATAAAACATTCACTTTAATGGTTGCAAGTATGTTCGCTTTAGTTTTAGTTTTAAGTTTAGGAAGTGCTGTATCTAGAGATGCTATAAATGTTACTGGAAATAATTCTTTAATTAATCATGGAGATTCTGTAGTTATTAAATTTAAAATTGATAACCAAGAAACTCAAAATATATCTGCAATAAAATTAAGTCTTCCAACGTTTTCTTTTGGAGATTGGCAAACTGTAAAATACGATAGTAAAGAATACGCAATTTCAAATGATTTGGTAAAAATAGAAAATATTATGATTTATGGTCATGATGAAAGTAAAGAATTTGAATTAACTTTTAAATCTAAAGAATATAAAAAAGGATCTGAAACTAAAACCCTTCAAATTGATGCAAAAAATAATGGAACTAATTCTTATGGTCTTAAAGTAAACCCTCTTTCAATGAATATAACTATTAAAGATACTCCTGAATTAACAATTACTGATTTACCTAAGTTAGAAAAAACTTCAAATGGAACAATTACTTTAAGTAATAAAGGAAATGTTGATTTAACAAATATGGATTTTAATCAAACTTCTTTTGGAGATTTTAATGTTACTTTTAATAACTCTAATACAAAATTTGGTCTTACAGCAGGAGAAACAAAAACTTTTCAAGTTAATTCTACAAATGCTAAAGATCTTAAAATAGGAAAAGACAATGAATTAGATTTTGAAATTATTAGTAATGAATTAGGAAACTCAAATGCTTTTTCAATTACAGTCCCTGTGGATTTTTGTGCTTATGGTAATGATCCTTCTGGAAATGATTTGAAAATTGATAATTTTGATATTACTAATTTAGGTTCAGGAGATGACAATGAATGGAATAGATTAGACGAAATAGAGATTGAAGTAAGAATTGAAAATGAAGATGATGACGATAAAATTAA
>JAYENS010000010.1:0-4254 GCA_034722215.1 Nanobdellota archaeon | reverse complement strand
ACTAATCCAACTATTCCAGATATAAAAAGAATTGCTCCTAAAAACCCAGTATATTCTTTTGTAGCTGTTCCAATAATAGCTCCTGTTAAATTAAATCCAGATAAAGCAATTCCTAAAATAAATGATGCTATAAAAATAGATTTTAATTTATTCTCAATTCCAGAAGATTTATTTTTTTTTAAAAAATCTTTGATTTCATATGAAGGAATGGTAACTGAGGGATACTTTTCAACTCCATCTTCAATTCTTTTTTTACCTTCTTCTGTTGCGTTTTCAACCGCTTTTTCAACAGATTTTAAAAGTCTTCTTTTTACACTAGTAGAACTTCCTCTTCCTAATACTTCATATAATTTTGCACTCTTTAAAGCAAGATAGGGATTTCCTTTTTTTATGCCTCTTTTCATAATTTCATTAGCTATTGCTGAAAAATAACCTTCCTTTCCTTTAAGATCCCAAGCATCTTTTCCATCTTTTTTAAATTTAGAGATATGTTTATCAACTTCTAAAGATAAATAATAATCCTCTTTTTTAGAAGAATCTAAATGATATTGACCATTTTTGTAAGAAGATCTATGTTTTGATCTCTTAGATCTTTTATTTGCTTTAGAAATTCCTTTTTCAAGAAGATTTAATCTCTTAAGATATTTATCACTCATAATTTATTTATAAAAGTAATCTTTTTAAATCTATTTAAAATAACTCCCTTTTTGAAGTATTGATTATTCTGTTTTATTTAAGAATTATAAGTCTGTAAAGATTGTTTTGTTACGCTTAAAATTATTTCTTAATATTTTCTTTATCCAATATCTTTTTTTCAGAAATATTTTTTTCTACTGTTTTAGAAATTTTATCTTTACTTTTTTTAATTAGACTTTTTCCTTTACCTATTTGTTTAATTAGTTCTTCAAAAGAATTATCAAAATCTTTTTTAGTTATTTTTAATTTTTTCATATCTTTTAGAAGATAATTTCTTTTTATAGCATTTATTCCTGCATTTCTACAAATAGCTTCTATATCTGCCCCTGTCCAACCTTCAGAATTTTGACTAATTTCTTCTAAATTAATTTCTTTTTCTAGAGGCATATTTTTTGTATGAACTTTAAAAATTTCTTTTCTTGTTTCTAAATCTGGGGCAGAAAGTTCAACGTGAGCATCAATCCTTCCTGGACGTAATAATGAAGAATCAATTAAATCTTTTCTATTTGTAGCCGCAATAATCATTACATTTTCTAATTCCTCTACACCATCTAATTCTGTTAGTAATTGATTTACAACTTTTTCAGAAGAATCATTTCCCATTCCAGATCCTCTTAATTTAGAAATAGAATCAAATTCATCAAAGAAAATTATTGAAGGACTGACTTGTTTTGCTTTTTTAAAAATTTCTCTAATATGTTTTTCACTTTCTCCAACCCATTTTGAAATTAATTCTGGACCTTTTATAGATATAAAATTTGCATTAGCTTCTGTCGCTACGGCTTTTGCTAAAAGTGTTTTTCCTGTTCCAGGAGGTCCGTGTAATAAAACTCCTTTTGAAGGTTTTATTCCTGCAGCTAAATAAAGCTCTGGACGTAATAATGGAAGTTCAACTAATTCTCTTAACTTTTCTTTTGCTTTTTTTAATCCTCCAATATCTGTCCATTTTATGTTTGGTTTTTTAATTAACACTTCTCTCATCGCTGAAGGTTCAACTTGTTTTAAAGCTTCAATAAAATCTTTTCTCAAAATTTTTATTTTATCTAATTCTTCAGCAGGTAATTTCTCGTTTAAATTTTTAAAATCTGCTAAGTGTGGTTTTAATGCTTTTAATCCTGCTTCTTTACATAAAACTTCTAAGTCTGCTCCAACATAACCAATTGTTCTTTTTGCTAATTCATTAAAATTTACATCATTTCCTAAAGGCATACCTCTTGTATGAATTTGCAAAATTTCTTTTCTCCCTTCTTCCATAGGAGGATTTATTTTTAATTCTCTGTCAAATCTTCCTGGTCTTCTAAGTGCCATATCTATATCATCTGGACGATTTGTTGCAGCCATAACAACTACTTGTTCCCGAGATTTTAAGCCATCCATTAGAGTTAACAATTGTGCAACAATTCTTTTTTCAGTTTGATCTATTCCTTCTCCTCTTTTTGGAGCAATAGAATCTATCTCATCTATAAATACAATTGAAGGTGCATTTTTTTGTGCTTTCTCAAATATTTCTCTAACATGTTTTTCACTTTCTCCATAAAATTTTGACATTATTTCTGGTCCTGCAATAGAATAAAAATTTGCATCAGTTTCTGTCGCTACAGCTTTTGCTAAGAGTGTTTTTCCTGTTCCAGGAGGACCTGTTAATAAAACTCCTTTAGGAGCACTAATTCCTAATTTTTCAAAAACCTCAGGTTGTTTCATTGGTAATTCAACCATTTCACGAACTAATTCAATTTCTTCTTTAAGTCCTCCAATGTCTTCATAATATATTGAAGAAGTCGCAGTTTGTCCAGAATAAATTTCTTCACTTAGTATAAATTCTGTAGAAGGAGTAATTATTACATTTCCTTTAGGTGTGACTTTTGAAACAATATATTTTAATTTATTTCCACTTGCTAAAATAGTTAATTTTTGTTTTGGACTTAAAGGAAAATCTAAAAATTTAGAATGTAAATAATTACTTGATTCTTTGCTCAATCTAATTTCTTGTAGAGGAGATAAAGTTATTTGTGTTGCAGGTTTTACTTCAACTTTTTTTATCTCAATATCTTCTCCAATTGAACTTCCTAAATTTGAACGCATTGTCCCATCAAGTCTTATTTTTCCAAGAGAATTTTCTCTTCCTAAAGCTCTTAATACTTTAACAACTAAAATTGTTTTATTTTTTAATTGAATAATATCTCCAGGTATTAAGTTCATTTTCTTCATGTCTTTAGAAGAAATTCTTGCAATTCCTTTATTAATATCTTCTTGTAAACTCTCTGCTATTTTTAGAAGATATTTTTCTTCATTAGGTTTTTTTGTTTTATTCATTTTCTTTTAAATTTTACCTCTAATATTCCATTATTAAAACTATAGTCAAAATCTTTTTTAATTTTTATAGGGATTGTTTTTTTGAAGGAATTTTTAGTTAATAATTTATCTTTTAAATGATTTTTAATATTTTTGACATCTTTTTTCAAAATATTAATTATTAATTCATTATTTTTAACTTTTATTTCAATATCTTTTTTTTCAAATCCAGGTAATTCAAAAACAAAATAAATAAATTCTTCTTCTTCGATATAATCAATAATTCTTTCTTCATTTTCATTTTTTATTACATTCCCTGCTGAAGAATTTCTAGTAACTTTTCTTCCAAAAAATTCGTTTAAAATATCTTCAAAAGGATCATCTTCATTATTAAAAAAATTCATTTTAACCGAAATAACTCCCTTCTTGAAGTATTGCTGATTTTGCTTTATTTAAGAATTGGTCTTCAATTTTTTTATAAATTTGTAAAGATTGTTTTGTTACACTTGGACTTATTTTTTTAAGTGCTTTATCAAAATGTTTCTTTTTTACTTCTTTTGATTCAATATTTTCTCTAAGTGTAATCATTGCTGCTTCACGAGTTAGGCCTTCAATATCTGCACCAGTGTAACCTTCTGTTTCTTTTGCTAATTCTACAATCAATTTATCTCTATTTTTTATAGGCATATTTTTAGTGTGAATTTTTAAAATTTGTTCTCTTCCTTCTTGAGTTGGAGAAGTTACTAAAAGTATTTTATCAAATCTTCCTGGTCTTAGCAATGCTGTGTCCAACATATCTGGCCTGTTTGTTGCTGCAATAACTAAAACGTCTTTCATCTCTTCAAGTCCGTCCATTTCAGCAAGCATTTGATTCAAAACTCTTTCTGTTACTTTGTTCTGGTCTGTTCCTCTTCTACCTGCAATAGAATCAATTTCATCAAAGAAAATTACACAAGGTGAAACTTGTCTTGCTTTTTCAAAAATCTTTCTAACTCCTTCTTCTGACTTTCCCACCCACATAGATAATAATGAAGGTCCTTTAACTTGTATAAAGTTTGCTTCTGATTCTTTTGCAACTGCTTTTGCTAAGAGTGTTTTTCCTGTTCCAGGAGGGCCGTACAATAAAATTCCTCTTGAAGATCTTATTCCTAATCTCTTAAAACTTTCTCCGTATTTCATCGGCCATTCTACTGCTTCTTGTAATTCTGATTTAATTTTATCTAAACCTCCAACAGAATTCCAATCAACATTTGGTGTTTCAACTAA
>JAYENS010000009.1:0-16486 GCA_034722215.1 Nanobdellota archaeon | reverse complement strand
TAATTTCAAAACTTTTTTTGATTCGTCTATTAGTCTTTTATTAAATGAATCAACTGTTTCTCCTTCTTGTTTTTCTATTGAAAGTGCATTAATTAAATCTAAAATATTTTCATTTAATTTTGAGGGATTTTCCTTAGAATAATTTTCAATGCTTTCTTCTTCTAAATTCTCCTTATTTTTTATTTTAATATCTAAATTTGCTTGTTTTGACTTCAAATCATGAGTATTTTTTAAAACAAAATATGCTTTCTTTTCCATACAAAAGTTTTCTATTTGATCTAATTTTAAATCAGAAACTTTTTGGTTTTCTAACTTTCCTGAAATTCTTAGTAAAACTATCTTATCTTCTAAGTCTTTTTTTCTTAATTCATCTATAATTTCATCTGTTGCAGTGTTTGCATTTTTTATTCTAATATCTAGCTTTTCTATTTTCTTTAATTTTATATCTATCTTTTCAAAATAATCTCCTTGATTTGTATCTATAATATAAAAAGTTCCATTTTCTAAGGTTTCTAATTCTTGAAAATTATTTGGAAAAATTGGGCCAGGATAAACTAAATTTTTGTATCTGAAATTTACATGAATATGTCCTAAAGCATAATAATCTGCAGCAGGTAATGAATCTGTTTCTACACAAGGAATTGGAAGAACTCCTCGCACTTTATCTAAAGTTGTATGAAGCATTAAAATTTTAAACATTCCAGGAGATTCATTTAATTTTATTTTTTTTATATCTTCAACTTCTAATCCTGATTTTCTTCCAGGGTATCCATAAATTGCAACTCCTTGATATAAAATTGGATTTAGAATTATTTGATTTTCTGTTTTTTGAGAATCAAAAACATTTTTACAAAAACCTGCTTTTTCTAAAACATCTAAGAAAGATTTTCCTGATACAGAAAAATCATGAGAACCTGCAATCAAGAAAACAGGAATATGCGCATCTTTTAATTTTCTAAATTCTGCAAATGTTTCTTTTAAAATTTCGATTGGAGGATAAGCTGTGTCAAATAAATCTCCTGCAATTAAAATAAAATCTACTTTTTTTTGAATACAAGTTTGCACTGTATGTTGGAAAGATTTAAAATTTAAATCTTGCATTAGTTCCTGTTTCCAGCCCCCTAAATGTACGTCTGCTATGTGTGCGAATTTTACCATGTTAATTTGAAAGGGAAAGGGTATTTAAGGATTATTAAGATTTAAAAATTTTTCAAAACATTTTAAAAATAATCTCTTCTTCATATTTTAATGATAGATAAAAATTATAGAATAGCAGTTGTTGGAGCAAGTAATAATCCTATGAAATATGGAAATATTGTTATGAGAGATTTAATTACTAAAGGATATAATGTTGTGCCTGTTCATCCCTCTGAAAAAATAATCTTAAAAATTCCTGTTTATAGAAATTTAAAAGCTGTAATGAAAAATATTAATTTAGTAATATTTGTAGTTCCGCCTAAAATTACTGAAAAAGTTTTAATAGATGTTAAAGAAATGAAAATCCCAAAAGTTTGGATGCAACCAGGTTCTGAATCTCTTAATGCAATTAAATTTTGTGAAGATAATAAAATTGAATGTATCCATAATAGTTGCATTATGTTTAAATAAATTTTATAATGAATTGCAATTTTCTTAAAATTTATAAAATTCCTCCAAAACCCTTAAATAAGTTATTTCTTTATTTAAATTGAAGTGAAATGAAATATTCTATTTTATTTGGAGGTAAGGCAGGACAGGGTTCTAATATTTTATCAAATATTCTAGCAGATGCTTTGGTTAAAAAAGGTTTTTATGTTTTTAATTCTCGAGATTACCCTTCTTTAATTCGAGGAGGACATAATTTTAATGTTTTAACTTTTTCAGAAAAACCAGTTTATTCTAATGAATCTAAAATTAATATGATTGTAGCTTTGGATGAATTAACTATTAAAAATCATAAATCGAAGCTTGTTAAAAAAGGAGTTGTTTTGGAAGGAAAATTTCTAAATATGTATTTTGCAGGAATGTTATTTCATTCTCTTGGATTGGATTTTAGTTTATTAAAAAATGAATTAAAAAAATTAAAAAGATTTGAAGAAAATATTAAACAAGCTAAACAAGGTTATGATTCTAAAAAATGTTGCGTTACTTTACCTAAAACAACAAATAAGAAATTAAATTTATCTACAGGAAGTGTTTCTCTTTCATGGGGGGCTATTAAATCTGGATTAGATATTTATTATGCTTATCCTATGACTCCTGCTACACCTGTTTTAGTTGAACTTGCACAAATGCAAAAGAAAAATAATTTATTAGTTTTGGAATTGGAAAATGAAATTGCTGTTGCAAATGCAGGGGTTGGCTCGTCGATAACAGGTGCAAAAACAATGGTTGGAACTTCAGGAGGAGGTTTTGCTTTAATGAGTGAAGTTTTGAGTATGGCAGGTATTGCTGGCGTGCCTTTAGTCTTTTATTTGGCTCAACGTAAAGGTCCTGCTTCAGGTGTAGCAACTTATCAAGAACAGGGAGATTTACAATTTGCAAGAGGTTCTGGACACGGAGAATTCCCTAGAATTATTCTGGCTCCTGGAGATGAAATTGAGTGTGAAGAATTAGCAAGTCAAGCTTTTTACTTATCTCAGAAATTTGGAAATCCTTCAATTATAATTTCTGATAAACATTTAGCAGAGAGTTTTTATACTTCAAATAAAAAAGCTAAAATTACTAAATCAAGAAAATTAACTAAATTTGGTCGTTATAATTCTTATGAAAAAGATCCTATAACAGGAAGTGCTACTGAAGAAGCTGAAATTGTTAAAAAAAATGTTGAAAATCGTTTAAAAAAAGGTTTTGATATTGTTAAAGAAGCTGAAAAATTAGATATGTTTAAAATTTATGATAATAATGGCCTGGAGGCATCACCCAAAAATATAGGCAGTTCTGCATACTATAAAAATTTGAATTCTAGAGCAAATTATGGGAGTAAAAATTGTGTTGTTTTTTGGGGTTCTACTAAGGGAGCTGTTTTAGATGCAATTAAAGATTTGAATGTTTGTGCAATTCAAATTTTGTATATTGAACCTTTTTCAAAAAAAGTTGAAAAATTATTAAAAGGTAAGAATTTAATTTTAGTTGAAAATAATGCAACAGGACAATTAGGAAATTTAATTAGAGAAAAAACAGGAATTGAAATTAAAAATAAAATTTTAAGATATGATGGAAGACCGTTTTTATCTGATGAATTAGGAAAGGAAATTAAGAGGTTTTTGAAATGAAAACGAAAAAAAACATATCAACAACAACTCCTCCGACATGGTGTCCTGGATGTTTTAACTTTCAAATACTTGCTGGATTTAAAAAATTCCTCGAATCAGAAATTGTAAAAGGAAAAAAGAAAGATAATTTTGCAATTGTAACTGGAATTGGTTGTTCAGGAAAAATGTTTGATTACATTAATTTAAATGGATTGAATACCCTCCATGGAAGAGAAATTCCGTCTGCACTAGGAATTAAATTAGGAAATCCAAATTTAGATGTTTATGCTTTTGGAGGAGATGGTGGAACTTATGGAGAAGGAATTAGTCACCTAATTCATGCTGCTAAAAAAAATCTTGACATAACTTTTATTGTTCATAATAATCAAATTTTTGCTTTGACTATTGGACAACCTACTGTTATTAGTGAAAAAGGTTACTCTGATAAAACAACTCCTGAAGGAGTAACTGAAAAACCTTTGAATCCTTTGAAACTAATGCTTTCTTCCAATGCTGGTTTTGTTGCAAGAGTTTTTGCTGATGTTAAACAAGTTGAATGGGTTTTAAAAGAAGCACAAAAACATAAAGGTTTCAAATTTATTGAAATTATTCAACCGTGTATTATTTTTCATCCTGATAAAGGCTATAAAGAAAAAACTTATATGCTTAATGATAAGAAACATGATTCTTCTAATTGGAAAAAAGCAATGGAAAAAGCAGAAGAATTTGATTATGAATTAAAAGAAAATTCAAAAATTCCTTTAGGAATTTTTTATAAAGAAAAAATAGAAACCCTTGAAGAAAATTTACCTTCAATAAGAGAATTGATTAAGAAGAAAAAATCTTGGAAAGATATTAAACGATAATTTTATTACAAAACTAATTTTCCTAAAACAACTAAACTTGTTACAATTACTGCAGCTATTGTTACTCCAATTATTGCTGCTAAATAAAATTTCTTTCTTTCAAAACCTAAAGCATATCCTCCAATAGAACCCATATATCCTCCACTTCCTGGAATAGGTAATGAGATATAAACAGCCAAACCTAAAATTCCATATTTATCAATATAAGGATGAATTCTTTTTTGAGTTTTTTCTAATAATCTAAAATATCTTCCTGAAAATTTTGACTTTCTCAAGGGTTTATCTAATAGATGTAATCCATTAAAAATTATAAAAGTTAAAAAGAATCCCATTATAATAGCTAAACAAAAAACAGCAAGAGGATGGAATCCAAAACCACTAAGAGTTATCCCAAAAGGTAATACTACTGAACCAGTTAAAATTCCTATAGGTATTGCTAACCTAATTTCTACAAAAGGTAGCATCATAATAAATGCCAATATTAAAATTTCTTTAAACATAAAAATAATAAGAAATAGTTACTTAAGAGGTTTTTGTTAATTCGTAAACTTCTAATTGTTCAAAAAATAATTTTTCTTTAATTAATAAATTTTTGTCATAACTAATCAAATTCAAATCTTTTGTTAAAGAAGAAACTAATAAAAAAATTCTTCCTTCTTTTGTTAAATAGTTTTTAGCTTGTTCTAAAAATTTATTAATTATTTCAGATCCTTTTTCTCCACCTGTTGTTGCTAATTGAGATTCTTTATCTTCTTTTTTATCTTTTGGAAGATAAGGAGGATTAAAAATAATAAGATTGTATTTATTTTTTACATTTAAAAACAAATTAGATTTCCAAACTTTAAAACCTAATTTCTTACAATGTTCAACAGCTTCAGGATTTATATCAATTCCTCGAATTTTTTTAATTTCTAAATCTTTTAATGTTTGTAATTGAATTCCTGAACCAATTCCTATTTCTAAAACAGAAATTTCTTTATTTTTAATATTTTCTTGAATTGCTTTTTGCATTAAAAAGGAATCTTTTTCTGGTTGATAAATCATGTAATTAAAAAGAATTGACAATGATTTAAATATATCTTAATCTAAATTTTATTATGAAAATTGTAAGTGTTTGTTTAGCAGGAATAAAATGTAATTATAAAGGTAAGCAGATACTTGTAAAAAATTATAAAATTAGTTAGACAAGGTAAGGAAATTCCTGTTTGCCTAGAACAGTTAGGAAGAAAAGAATAATTTGTAAAGAATAAATTTTCCAATCAAAATTCCCTTCTAGTGGTTCAAAACAAATCTATGATAATATTTATTAAGAAAAATTAATTAAAAAAAGTAATCTTTGCTGAACTTCTTAAAAAAAATTAAATTATTTACAAAAGAAGAATTTTTATCCAAATAAATTATTAAAGAAAATTACAAGTTCTTCTCGAAATAAAACAACAGAAGTTAAAATACCAATTAAAAATAGAAGAACTAAAATTAAAACAATAGTAATTGTTTTTCCTTGAGGAGGTTTTTTCCCTTTAAATTCATAGGAAGAAACTTTTTGCTCTGTTTTCTTTAGTTTTTTTCCTTTTTCCTTTTTAATAATTCCTGATTGCTTTTCATTAGAATTTGGAAGTTCATTTGTTTCTTTAGAAATATTTTCTTTAGAAGATTCTTCTATTTTTTGAGATTTACTTTTTCCTCCAAATAAAAATCTTTTTTTCTTTTTTTCTTTTTTATCTAAATCAGTTTCTTTTTTTTCAGGATTTTCCTTTTCTAAAGAATTAGATAATTTTTTTTCTTGTTCTTCTTCTTTCTTTTTTTCAGGTTTCTTTTTTTTAGAAGATGTATTTTTAACAGATTGAGTATCTTGAGATTTGTCCATTTCAAGATAAATTTTTGCAGCTTGTTCTATTTCTTGTTTATCATATCCAGAACGATAAAATCCCATCATGGCTTGTTTTAAATCTGCTCCATGTTCAATTGCAGCTTTTATCCCTCCAAAAATTTCGTGATTAACTTTAATATAATCTTCTTTTTTAACCATGAAGATTAAAAGAAATTAAGATTTAAAAATTGAATGTTTTTCCGTTTTTAACTAAAAATACTGTTTTTCCAGGAACATATCCTTTTTCTTTTGCAACATCCATCATATCTTTTTCTTGTTCAATAGATGCATGGGAGGGAATTACAAATTCTGGTTTTAATAAATCTAGAATTTTCTCTTTGCTGTGTTTACTTCCGTGACCATGAACATGAACATTTGTTTGTAAATTTACTCCTAATTTTTTTAATTTTGCGTCTAAAATTTTTCTTGCTTCAATATTAACTTCTGTGGGAATTATACTTGTAGAAAAAATTAAATTATCTCCTGGCCTAAATATAAAATGTGTTTGTTTTTTCACAATTCTATCTAAAATTGAATTTTTTTCTCCTTGATGCCCTGTACAAACAACAACATATTTTCCTCTATCTTGTTCTATTTTTTTTAACATTGATTCTACTTGTCTTCTATATTTCATTATTTTTATTTTATTTTTAAAAGGACATTTTCCAATCTCTATTGCACAACGCACATATTTTTCTAAACTTCTTCCTAGAAAAATAATTTCTCTTCCTGTTTTTTGTGCTAGATTTACAATAGTAGTTAATCTTTCAATATGTGAAGAAAAGGTTGTTATAAAAATTGCAGAATCTTTTTTTTCATTTAAGTTATTAAATGCTTCTTGAAGCATTTTTGCAGCATCAGATTCTCCTCCATTGGGTTCTTCCTTGGCAGCATATAAAGAATTCATAATTAAAACTTTGACGCCAATTTTTCCTATTTCTTTTAGTCTAGAATAATTTGGAGGATTTTCAATTATTGGGTGATCATCAAATTTAAAATCCAATGTGTAAAAGAAAATTCCTTTTTTTGTGTGAATGGCTATTAAAGAACATTCTAAAGTTGAATGAGTTACGTGGATGAATTCTATTTTTAATTCTGAGTTTATTGCATGAGTTGAATTTGGTTTTACAATATTCATTTTATTTGGAACCATTACTTTTGCATCTTCAATTAAACTTTCTAATACTTTCATTGTAAAAGGAGTTCCAAAAAGTTGAGCATTAGGATATCTATCTATTAAAAAAGGTAAACCTCCTATATGATCTAAATGAGCATGTGAAAAAACTATTGCTTTTACTTTATTTCTCCATCCTAAATCATCTAAAACTCTATCATCTGGAATTCCTCCAACCCTTCTTAATCCTCTTGTTGTATAATTTAATTCGTGATGTTCTTGTAATTCAATAACTCCTGGTAAGAAAAATCCACAATCAATAAGAATTACATCTTCTCCAACTTTAACTGCAGTCATATTCTTTCCTACTTCTTCATATCCTCCAACAGTACATATTTCCATTTTCAAGATTAAAAAGTATACTTAGTTTAAAATAGTTTGCTAAAATGAGTTAGAAAGAATATTTTAATTGAATAAAAATAATTTTAAATTGAAACAATAAGATTAAGAATATAACAAAGTATAATTGTTGCTAATCCTAAAACTAGGAAGAAATAAAAGATTAATTTCTTTTCAATAACTTTTCTTAATTTAAATGCTTTTGGTACGCTTAATCCTACAACTGCTATTAAAAATCCTAAAGCTGTTCCAAGAGGTATACCTTTTTCAAAAAGAGCAACTGCTACTGGAATTAATGCTGCTCCTGTTCCAGGAATAGGAATACCAATTAAGATTGCCACAGGAACTCCTAAAAATCCAAAGAATTCCACAATATTTGTAATAGCTAAAGGAGAAACATAATTTTCAATTATTGAATTTAAAATTAATCCAAAGAAAATTAAAATTCCCATTTTTTTTATTATTGCTAATCCTTCTTTTAACCCCTTATTAATCTTATGTCTTATAGAACATCTAAAGTTTAGATCTACTTCTCCTGCAAATTTATTTTGAATATATTTTTCTAAATTACATTTTCCTAAGATTATTCCTGCAATACTAGAGATTAAAATTCCTAGGAATAAATAAATTATAGTTACTTTTAATCCAAAAAAGATTATTAATAAAATAATTATATATTCATTTATAATTGGAGAAGAAATCAAAAAAGATAAAGATATTCCTAATGGAACTCCTGATTTAAGAAAACTTGAGAATAATCTTATTGAATCTTTTGGAGAGAAAGGAGTTATTGCTCCCAATCCTGAAGCCACTAAATATGCTTTGAAACCAGACTTCATTACAAGCATTTCTTTAATTCTTTGTTGAGAAATATAAGTTCTTAAAAATCCAATTCCGGAACTAAGTATAAACATAAGAGACAAAATTGTAATTAATTGAATTACAAAAAATTTCAAAACTTCAATCATATTTATATAAAAAAAGTTAGAATTATAAAGCTATCTTTCCCTTTTATTTTTATGATAATAAATCAAAAATTCCCAATTATCCAAAAATTATCTAGAGGTTATTTTGAATGAAATCACTAATACCCTCACATCGAGAAAATAAAAGATATTTGTTGATTAGCGGGAAAAATCTGAAAAAAGAAGTTATTGAAACAATTAAAGAATTTATAGGAATTCTTGGGATAACTGAAGCTAGTCCTATTTGGATTAAAATAAAAACAGACAAAGGAATTCTTAGCATCAATAGAAAAAGTTTGAATAAAGTTCGTGCAAGTTTTGCTGTTTCTAAAAAAGATTTTAAAGTGTTAAAAGTTTCTGGAAGTTTGAAGGGTTTAAAATGAAAAATATAGATTTTAGAGATCAAATTCGTAGGAATAAATTAAAATCATCTTTCTTGATTTTAGTAGTTGGAATTATTTTAATTGTTTTAGGCTATGTTATAACTTTTGCATTTTCAACTGATTATTTTTTCTTAATAATAGTTATTGCAATTATTTTTTCAATGAGTTATACAATGTTTAGTTATTATAATTCTCACAAAATCGCCATTAAATCTGTTCGAGCTAAAGAAGCTAAGAGAAGTGAATTCCCTGATTACCATAGATTGGTTGAAGGGTTGTGTGTTGCTTCTGGTTTACCAAAGCCTAAACTTTATATTATGCCTGATTCACAAATAAATGCATTTGCTTCTGGTCGAGATCCTAAACACGCTGTGATTTGTGTTACGCAAGGTGCTCTTGAAAAACTTGGAAGAAGAGAACTTGAAGGAGTACTTGCTCATGAATTGGGACACATTGGAAATTATGATATTCGTTTTATAACTCTTGTTTCAGTGATGGTTGGAATGGTTGCAATTATTTCTCAAATATTTTTAAGAAGTCTTTGGTTTAGAAATGGAGACAACGATAAAGCAGGAATGATTTTTATGATAATAGGAATTGTCTTAGCTATTCTTGCACCTATTGCTGTTTACTTTGTTCAAGCTTCTATTTCAAGGAAAAGAGAGTATTCTGCCGATGCTACTTCTGTTAAATTTACAAGAAATCCCGAAGGTTTAATTGGAGCTCTTGAAAAAATAAAAACAGATCATGTCAAAACTGAAAAACGAGTATCTAAGGCTTTAGCACCTTTATTTTTTTCAAATCCTTTTAGAAATGCAGGAAGCACTCATCCTCCTTTAGATAAGAGAATTGAAACATTAAAGAGGATGTAATCACAATCTTATTCTCGTATTTTTAACGAGCAATATGAAAAAGACCTTAAATTTCTCTAACCCGGAAAGCAGGTTGCATACCAGAAGGATCTCCACAGGCACCAAGTATAAAACACCCAGAGATGACGTCAAACTCCACAATTTTTTCATCTTTTTCTTGAGGTTCTTCATTTAATCTAAAAATATAATTATATGTATCATTAATTTTTTGAGAAGTTTCATTTAGATAAGTTGTATTATTACTTCCTGTTAATAATTTTAAATTTGATTTATCTTTTATATCTTTTATCCAATCATCTTTTCCAACAAAACTT
The DNA here is from genome assembly GCA_034722215.1 of Nanobdellota archaeon. Lineage (GTDB taxonomy): Archaea > Nanobdellota > Nanobdellia > Pacearchaeales > GW2011-AR1 > GW2011-AR1. Next base: position 6,470 of record JAYENS010000009.1, on the reverse strand, counting down.
AGAGTAGTTAAAATTTCTTGGTTATCCATTAAATAATTATGAATTATTTTATCTTCTATTCCTTTTGGATTGTATTGCACTCTTGAAAGTGTTTGAGGCCATTTTTGTAACCAGTGTTGAAATTGTTTAGTTAACTTTTCATTTCCTGTCCTCGCTCCTGCATTTAAAATTGCCCAATTCTCAATAGAACTAATTGCATAAGGATTTCCTTTCTCTTTTTCTTCCATTGAAAGTTTTGCTAAAAAATTATTGTCCATTGCATTAAACATTTCATAAATTTCAAATGTTTTGTATTCTTTTCTAATTTTTACTCCTTCAAGAATAAATAAAGGATTTATTGGAATATGAACTATTGGTTTTACATATTTTGCCATAATTACTTTATTGGTTTTTACTACTTAAATCTTTTGTTTGTTGTAATTTTATAGTTTGTACAAATCTTTTAAATTTGACAAAATAAATCACAATAATTCTTAAAAACTCTTATTAAATTTTAAACATATGGAAGGTATCTGTGAGGGAATTGAAAAACTTTTGGATCAAGAAGTTAGATTAACTTCAAGATCAATTAATGAAAAATCTTCCAAGAATTATTTCTGGAAAAATTAAAGAAATAAATTATTATTCGATAACTCTTGAAAAACAAGGAGTATTTTATTATTTTGCTATTTCTGGAATAATGGAAGGGGTGTCCAAAATAAGTTTAAAACAGAGAAAAATAAATTTATACAAAAATCCTTTAGTGAATAAAGAATATGCTTTAGGAAAAAATTTAAAAATTCAAAAAGAAATAGATTTTATTCGAAATCAGGGAATTCTTTGTAAAAAACAATTTTAATTAATCTTATAAATCTTAATTTCTTAAATAATTTATGGGTTTTATAAGAGGTTCACTAGTTTTTACAATATCTTTGATTTTGTTTTTAACTCTTTTTTCAGGAGGAGCTTTTTGGACTTTTTCAAAATCTCTTGAATATGAAACTGTTCAACCTCAAATAAATGAATTAAGTCAGGAAATTTCAGAAAGAATCGAAGGATCTAAATTTATTCAATTAGATAATTCTTTTGGAAATAATTTTTATTATAAAGATTATGATTGTAAATTCATTAATTGTTTTAAAGAAGACAAGGGTTATTTGGTTTTAGTTTCAGACAAAGCTAGAGTTTATTGGAAAAATTTATTTCGTTGGACACTTATTTTATCAGTAATTCTTTTAATGTTATTATTGTTAGTTTCAAAACCTAAAAACTCTGCATTTATTGTATCAGGAATTTTAATGATTGGTGCAAGTTTGATTTATAAAAAACTTAGCTGGATTATGTCTTTAATTCCAAATGAATTTTTCGTAAAATTTTCCAATTTATTTATTTCAAAATCTGAAGAAGTTTTCTTGGTTATGATTATTTCTGGAGGTGTTTTATTATTATTAGGAATTATATTACATTTCTTTAATATAGGTATGAAAATTTCTAAATGGATTGCTAGAATTTTAGAGAAAAGTAAAACAGAAAAAACAGAAAAAAAGGTTAAAGAACAGAAAAGTAAAATTAAAGAAGTTAAAGAGAAAAACATAAAATTAAAAAGTGAAAATAAAAAATTAAAAGAAGTTATTCCTAATAAAAAGGATAGTCCAGATAAAAAACTTGCTAAAAAAATATTAAATAATAAATCAAAAACTCTTAGAAAACCAACTAAAGAAGATAGTCCAGATAAAAAACTTGCTAAAAAAATTTTGAAAGATAAGAAAGATAAAGGATTATCTACTTCTAGCTCTTCTTAGTTTACGCTTATGCTTTTCTTTTCTAAGCTTTTTTCTTTGCCATTTCCATCTCATTTGGCCTTTCTTTTTCCAACGTCTAGAACTTCTTTTCATAGGAATTTCAGTAGAATTTTGTTTTTAAAGATTTTGGTCACCTATTTTTGAGAACATTTATTTTGAGACAATACTTTTCAATAGGACATTTAGAACACCAAGGAGAAAGGGGTGTGCAAATTTCTCTTCCGAATTGTACAAAAATTGCGTTGAAATCTTTCCAGTATTTTTTTGGTAAAATTTTGGGAATTTCTTTATCTGTTTGTTCTGCTGTTTTTGTTTTTACCCATCCTAATCTATTTGGAATTCTGTGGCAGTGAGTATCTATTGGTATAAAATTTTTATCAAAAGCAAAAGCTAAAACTATTTTTGCTGTTTTTGGACCTATGTATTTTATTGAAATTAATTCTTCATAAGTATCTGGAACTTTTGAATTATATTTTTCTATTATTTCTTTTGAAACATATTTCAAAATTTCTGCTTTTTTATTATAATGACCTGTTTTAAAAATTATCTTTTTTAATTCCTTTATTGAAAGTTTAATAATTTTTTCAGGAGTATCTGCAATTTTAAAAAGTTCTTTTGAAACTCTTTCAGTTATTTCATCGCGTGTTCTTAAAGACAAAAGACAAGAAATAAGAATTTTATAAGAATCTGGTTTCCCCCTCATTTTATTCAAAGTTGTATTACTTATAGAATTATATTTCTTTGAAAGTATTTTCATTACTGGTTCAATTGTTTTCATTTTAAACACATTTAGTACAATAAGGAATTTTATGTTTTCTTAAAAAATTTAAAGAAGAACTGATTGATTTTTCTCCTAAAAAACAAGCAATTATTTTTTCTTTGTATCTTGAACTTAAGATTATCCTTGCTGTTTCTTCTGCTTCAGACATTGTTTGAGGAGTTAAAACAACTAAGATTGAATCATAAGCTGGTTTTAATTTTTGTAAGGCTTTTTTATAATCATTAGGTTTTGCTGTTCCTAAAATATCTTCTAATAAATCAACTTCATAATCTTTTTGCTCTAATTGATCTGTTAACAAAGCTCCTGCTCCTCCTGCATTTGTAATTATTGCTATTTTTTTACCTTTTAGTGCAGCATCAATTTTTTCTGGTTTAATTCCGAATGCTTGAATTAAAGAATTTACTTCTTTTATTTTTGCCTGTTTAAAAACACCTGAATATATTTTTGAATCTGTACCTAAACTTGCTGTATGAGATAAAATTGCTTTTTGTCCTTTTTCTGTTTTTCCTGATTTCACCACAATTATTTTTTTAGAAGAATTTTTACAAACTTCTAAAAATCTTTTTCCATCTTTTAATTTTTCAATATAACAAACTATTTTTTTTACTTTTTTATCTTTGTTAAAATACTCAATCCAATCTGCAAATTCTAAATCAATCATATTTCCTAGAGAAATAAATCCTCTTAATCCAATATTGAAATCAATTACATAACTTCCTAATGCTCCACTCTGACTTATGAACACAGTGTCGCCTTTTTTAGATTTTTGTTTTGCAAAAGTTAAATCCAAATTCTTTTTCTGATTTATTATTCCAAAACAATTTGGACCTAAAATATTTAAATTATATTTTTGTTTTAATCTTATTATTTTATTTTGTAATTTATTATTACCAATTTCTGAAAAACCAGAAGAAATAATAATTATATTTTTTATTTCTTTTTTTACACATTCTAAAATTATTTTTGGAATAAATTTTCCAGGAATTGCTATAATTGCTAACTCTATTTTTTTAGGATAATCTAAAATTTTCTTATAAGATTTTATGTTTAAAACTTTTTTTTCTGATTTATTTATTGGGATTACTTTTCCTTTATAGGATTTTAATTTTTTCATTAAAATATTTCCAACCTTACCTTCTGTATTTGAGGCCCCTATTACAGCTATTGATTTCGCATTAAAGAACGAATTTAAATCTTTTTCCATATATGCTAAATGAAAAATCTATATAAATACGTTTTGTTTATTATTTCTATGAAATATTTAGGTGAAAAAGAATCTGAGAGCTTTCTTGAGAAAGAAGGCTTCCCAATTGTGCAAAGATCGTTCTCTTCAACCAAGGGAGGAGTTAAAAAAGCAATTTCAAAAATAGGTGTGCCTTTTGTTATGAAAGTTTCAGGAAATAAAATTGTGCATAAAAATAAGGTTAAAGGAATTGAATTAGATGTTACAACTTATTCGGAGGCGTTGAGGAAATTTTTTAAATTAAAAAAAATTAAAGGTTCTAATGGAGTGGTTTTTCAAAGCAAGTTACAAGGAAAAGAATTTTTAATAGGGGTTTTGAATACTCCAGAATTTGGTCAAGTTATTGGATTTGGCTCTGGAGGTATTGATACTGAAAAGCAGAAAGATGTGAGTTTTCGTGTTGCGCCTTTGGATAGAGGGGAAATTTGTAAAATGATTAAAGAAACAAAATCTTCGATTGCTTTGTTAAAGAAAGATGGAAAAGTTATTGAAAATATTATTTTAAAAATTTCTAATTTAGTTGAAAAATATCCAAAAATTAAAGAATTAGATATTAATCCATTAATTGTTCAAGATGGAATTGGGACTATTGTTGATACACGTATTGTTTTTGAATAGACAGGCTTAAAAAGACTCTAAAATTATTATTTCTATGTTAGTGCAAGGGAGGAATAAGTAAGATGAAGTTATATGTAGGAAACCTACCTTTTAGTGTAACTGAAGAAGCTTTTAAAAAAGCGTTTTCAGAATTCGGAGAAATTTCAGAAGCAACAATTATTGTGGACAAGTTCTCTAAAAGATCTAAAGGATTTGGATTTGTGACTTTTTCAGACGATGAAGCTGGTAAAAAAGCAATCGCTGAAATGAATGAAAAAGACTTAGAAGGGAGACCTTTGAAAGTTTCAGAAGCAAAACCAAGAGAAGAAGGAGATAGACCACCAAGAAGAGACTTTAATAACAGAGGTTCTGGAAACAGAGGTTTTGGTAATAGAGATTCTAGACCTAGAAGATACTAGGAGTAGTTTATTTTTGTTTATTTTTTTATTTTTTTATTTTTTTAAGTCAAAGAGAAGAGTTATTATTTATAAAACATATATATTCTAAGTTACAAAGCTTAAAATAGTTTGAATTCTATACACAAGTGTGGGAAATTTGCGTCAGCAGAATTGAAAATACTATTAATAATCAAAAAGTTCAATAAAGTAAAAGAATAAAGGACAAGAAGAATTATGTTATTTTTTTACTGTTTCCAATAAATCATTATTGCTCAATAAAATTCTAAGATCCCATTATTTATTAGATAATTAAATTGTTATTTTTCTACTTCATCACCTTTTAGAGAATTAGAAGATAAATATGATGCAAGTGCTATATTAATGTGCTTAATCTAATATTAAAAAAGTTATTTCATGTTAATTTTTTATTAATAATTCTTTCTTGTATTGCAGGTGTTATCTCTTTTTTTGCTTCAATAAAATTATGTTAAATACATTTTTTTTGCAAAGCTTCTTGTTTTTCTTGTAAAACAAGAAACACATTCACGTAATTTTGAACAGAATCTATCAATTTCAGTAATCCCAATTGAATCTTTTGGAATATTTCTAAGTACAACTTTGTTAACAATTATAATAATTTTTTGATTAATTCTTATCTTTCTTTGAGTGCGACTGTTTCTAATTCTCTGTAAAGCATTCACCGATTACATCTAACAGACTTTTAACAAACTTTGATGAATTTGAGCTTTTTAGTTTGATAAAAGTGTAAATTTAGACAAAGACTCTAAAAATTTTCATAATTTTGAAATTATTCAAACTCAATATCAATTTCTTTAAATTGATATTTTATTTTTTTAAGAACATCTTCTAAACTTTCTTTAATATGTTTTAATTTCTTTTTATTAGCTGATTCTTCAAGTTTATTTGAATCTATCTCAGAGTTTATTCTATGGAATTCTCTTTCTAAAGCAGAAAGTCCCATATCTTTAATTTGAATTTCCTTGATTTCTTGTTTAGTATAATTTAATTTTTGAGCTAATTCAGTTATCTCATTTGTTTCTAATTTAGCTTCTTTTAGTAAAGACAAAAGAACTTCTGATTTTGAATTCTGTATTGTTTGTTGAAAATTTTCTTTATATTCCTTAACTAGTTTCATTTCATTTTCAAATTTATGATAAAATTTTAGAAGCTCCTTAAAGTTAATTGCTTGTTTTAAATTATTAAGAACTTTTCCTAATTCTTGTTTTTTAGATTCAAGTTCTTTAACTTTATTTTCTTCTTTTTTGAATGCTTCAGATTCTTTCAAATCTTGAATTTCTTTTTCTTTATTTTTTAAGTTTTGGTTGAGTTGTTTTAATTCGTTAAAAGAGTTTGTTAACTCTTGAAGAATTTTTTCTTTATTACTTTTTATTATTTCAAGTTTTGAATTTTGAGTTTCAATTATTTCGAGTGTTTCAAATTCTTCAAAATCCTTTGCATTGCTTTTTAAAATTCCTTCTAAATCCGAAAGAAATTTCTTTATACTTTCCTTTGTTTATTATCCTGACTAAGATACTCCCCATTCGTTGGACTGAAAATGGACAAAGTTAAGGTGGAAATAATTTTAACTTTTTGAAAAAATTTTCGTAACAAAATTAATTAAAAATTTCATTCTGAAAAATATTTTTCTT
>JAYENS010000008.1:0-4508 GCA_034722215.1 Nanobdellota archaeon | reverse complement strand
GAACCTCGCGACTGAATTATTATTACTTATTGGAGCATATGAATAAAATTTTCCTGATTTAACACTTTTAGAAATTAACCCTTGAGAAGTATGATTTTGTATAATATAATCAAGAACATCAATTTGTTTGCCTTGCATTAAAGTATTTTTATTCAATATTTCTAATTTATAATCAATAATATTTCTTTCTCTATCAAAAATATGATTATAATGAACTTCTAAATCCTCTCCATTTGTTTTAAAATTATTATCTAACCATGAAGCTCTCAAAGGAGATTTTTTTTCAATTTTATCCATTAAAAGTTTTTTAGCTAAATCTGGTTTAATTAAGTTTCTTTTAACATCTCTTATTTGAAGTTGTCTTTCAGAAGCCAAATAAAGAGCGTGTAAATAATCTACTTCTTGTTTTGCATAAGGTGTTTTTACCCCTAAAGCTTGGTTTAACATTCCTGCTTCAGCCCAATCAATATTTCCTGCAAATTCTCTTCCTAAAGAATCTTTTGATGTTTGAATATTGAAGTCTAATTCTTTTTCTATTTTTTTAACTGCATTGTTATATGGAACTCTTCCTTAGCTATGAATAAAAGCTCTTAAATCTGGTTGGAATTTTCCATTTTCTTTAATTGGCACAACAATCCAATTACTTTGATCTAATTCTGCTATTTGTTTTAAATCTGTTTTTAGAGGAAAATATTCCCAGCCTAGTCTTTTTAAGAAAGGTTTATCTTTTTCTGGAACCTTAACTTTTAACCAAGGTGCCATGTATTTCCTAAAATTTTTTTATTTTTAAAGATATATGTGATAAAAGACTAAAAGTTAATTTTTTAAATGACAAAATTATAAAAGATTTATGAAAAAAAGTTATGAAAAAATTGTGAAAACCGTTTTTTATGGATTATTAATAAAAAGTTTAATGTTTTCTCCTTTTAAAGCAAATAATTATGAACAAAAATTTGAAGAAAAGCTTACAGATTTCACAGAAAAAATAGTTTTTAATAAAAGTGTTCTTGAAAAAAAATTAGAAGATAAAATTTATACTACTAAATTTTATAAATAAATTTATCAAGTATTTTTTCAGCTTGTTTTCTCTTTTTTTGATGTTCTGCTAAAAAAGTATTTATTTTATCAATTAAGATTTTTTTTACTTCTCCTGAAAGAAGTTCACCTTGACTATATTTAGTATAAATATCTTCTAATTTCTTATCATCTTCTTCAAAATATTTTAACCATTGACAAGCAACATCTATTTTAACATTTCCGCCTTTTTTTCGATGCTCTTCAATAGTGTCTTGTCCTCCTGAAAAAGCGTGTTTGTTAATTTTCTTTTTTACTTGTGTAGGAGAATCTGTCATTAATATTGCTTTACTTACATCTGAAGAAGACATTTTTCCTTCAACACCTGTTAAAGGAGGCATAAATTTTGCGTGAATTATTGCTGGTTTTTGATGCCCTAATTTTTCTACAACATCTCTTGAGATTCTAAAATGAACATCTTGATCAATTCCTAAGGGAATTAGACATTTCTCTTTTTTTCCAGATAAAACATTTGGTAAAAAAACAGGTACTGTTTGCATTGCTGTGTAGAAAATACTTCCAATATTATTTGAATCTGTAAAACCAAATGCTGCTTTTATCGAGGAGAAGGTTATTCTTTTTGCAACTTTGATTGCTTCTGGATATATTATTCCTGCGTGTTTTGTGTTAATAATAAAATGTGTTTTCTTTGGATCAAAACCTAATGCAATTATATCTAACATGTTTTCTTTTGTCCACTTTTGAATTTCTTCCCAATTTGAATTTTGTTTAAATAAATACTTTTCTTCATCTGGAAATTGAAACCAAACTTCTGCATCAAATTTTTCTTGTAACCATCTCATAAATAACCAAACACTAATATGTCCTAAATGAATTGGTCCAGAAGGTGCTCGTCCTGTATAAAGAAAAAACTTTTTTCCTTTTTCATAATCTTCTAAAAGAAGTTTCATATCTCTGTGAGAAAAGAAAATTCCTCTTCTTAAAAAAGGGTGAAGCTCTCCTGTTATTTTCTCTATTTTTTTTAATAACTCTTTATTAATAGGAGTTACTCCAAATTCTTTTACTAATTTAGTATAATCAATTTTTCCCTTAACTTCGTAAGGATTTACCTTGTTTTTCATAATGAAAAAAGATATTTAGAATATTTAAAGTTGTTGAAAACATTCTTTTATCCACCATAGAATTTATAAATAAATCTTTCTTATTTATTACAATGAAAAAGATATATTTTGCATTGGTGGTGACATTTTTCTTGTTGTCGTTTGTTTCGGCAAACATGTATTTAGAAGTAGAACCTTTAGAATTGTATAATCTCAAAGATAAAATAGATATTTCTTTAAAGATTATTCCTGAAACAGTGTTTGATGATTTATTAAAAGTAAATTTAAAATGTGGGAATATTGAGACAGAAATTTACAAAAAATATCTTTATCTTGAAAATCAATCTATTATAAAAATTATAATTCCTTTATTAAAAAAATTTATTGGAGAATCCATGGGAGAATGTGAAATAACTTCAACTTATGGAAGTAATACTCAAAGTTTATCTGAAAAATTTAAAATATCTAATCTTATCAATATTAATATTGAAAATTATTCAAATAGTTTTGATCCTGGTCAAAAAATAATTTTTCAAGGAAGTGCTTTAAGAGAAAATGGTAAATCTGTTAATGGCACTATAGAAATAACAAGTGAATTTAGAGAAAAGAAAATTGATAGAGTTAATAATGGTCATTTTTCATCAGAAATTTTAATTCCTGAAGGAACTAAAGCAGGAAATAAAAAAATTGAATTTTATATTTATGAAACAAATCAAAATGGAGAAGTTATCAATAAGGGAGAATCAAAAATATTAATTAATATTAGACAAGTTCCTACAAATGTTGAAGTTATTTTATCTAAAAAAGAAATAATTCCCGAAGAGGGAATTGGAATGGAATTAATTCTTCATGATCAAACAGGAGAAAAGATGGACTCTTCTATAAAGATTGTTATTAAAAATCAATTAGGAGAAATTATTGAGAAATATAAAAAACATACAGGTATTAATTTTAATTATATTGTTCAACCAAAAGAAAGACCAGGTTATTGGACAATAACTGCTTCTACAGAAAGTGTTAGAAATACTGTTGAATTTGAAATTCTTGCTTCTCCTAAAGTAAATATTGAAATAATAAATAGAACAGTTATTTTTACTAATATAGGTAATGTTCCTTATAATAATACTGTAGATATTTTAATTGGGGAAGATCTTGTTTCTCTTCCTATTTATTTAGAACTAGAAGGAACTGAAAAATATAATTTGTATGCTCCTAAAGGAGAATATATTGTAAAAGCAGGAGATATTGAAAGAACTGTTTTTTTAACAGGAAGATCTATTGATGTTAAAAAAGATTCTAGCAAAATTAATAGAGCCTATAATCCTTTTTTAATTTGGATTTTTTTAATTTTAATTTTAGGTTTCGTGGCTGTTATAGTATTTAAAAGATATTATAAAAAACCATTTTTTGGAAAGAAAAAAGAAAAATCAGTTGTTAAAGAAATTAAAACAAAAAAAGTTTCTATTAATCATTTAATTGTACCTCATACAAAAGCTGATTTAGCTTTATCTATAACAGGAAGTAAACAAAATGCTTGTGTAGGTTGTGTTTATATTAAAAATTTTAAAGAAATTCAATCTGGAGAAGGTAATGTTAAAGAAACATTTGCAAAAATTGTAGAAGTTATTGAAGCTGAAAAAGGACTTGTTTATCATAATAAAGAAAGTTTATTTTATATTTTTGCTCCGGTAAGAACTAAAACTTTCAATAATGAAATCTTAGGAGTTAAAGTTTCAGATAAAATAAAAAAAATATTAAAAGAGCATAATAAAAAATTCAAAGTAATTATTAATTTTGGAGTTAGTTTAAATTATGGAACTATTGTTACAAAAGCTGAACATGGGCATTATAAATTTATGAGTATGGGAACTTTAATGACTGCTGCAAAGAAATTAGCACATAATGCTAAAGAAGAGATTTATATTACTGAAAAAGTTAAAGAAAGATTAGGAAAAGAAATTAAAACAGAATTTAAAGATTTGGGTTCAATGACAGCACATAGAATAAAAGAAATAGCTGAAAAAGTAGAACATTCTACTTTCTTAAAAGGTTTTGTAGATAGACAAAAAAAAGAAGCAATGAAAACTAGAAATAAAGAAGAAGCTAAGAAACGAAGAGAAATACATCATAAGAAATGATTTTATGTTAACTTTCAATTACAGACTCTATTGAAAATCTCCTAAATCCTCAACTCTAAATTATGAGCTACTCTTTTAATAATATTTCTGTTACTATTCCAATGAGTACATGACCTAATCCAAAATATTTTTGTTTTGAAAATTTCATTGTCATAATGTTGTTTATTAATGCAATTTAATAAAACTTTCCGAGAGGTCGCAAACCGTGATAGTAATAAAATCCTGGATTTTATGG
>JAYENS010000007.1:0-5091 GCA_034722215.1 Nanobdellota archaeon | reverse complement strand
TTTTTTATTCTTATCTTCTAAAATTTTAGCTCCTTTAATTGAAATTGGATTTTCAGGTGAAAACTCATAACCTAAATTTTTTAATTCTCCAGATAAATAATCAATTAAAGGTTGATTCTTTTCAAAAATTGCTTTATTAGAAAATAAATTTAATTGATTAAACTCACAATAAAATCCTTTAATAAAATTTTCTTTTTTTAATATTAAACCTGCATCTTCTAAGGTAATTAATCTACTTCCTTGTTCTCTTGCTATTTGATCAGATAAACAAGCAAACCAAAAATGAGAACCTTGTGCCTCATTTACATAAATCCCATTCATTATAGAATTTTTTCCCATTATTCCAAAATCTTTTGCTTTTTTTGCAACTTCTTTGTAGAATTTTGCATCTGCAAAGCTTGCTTTTCTTTCTTCAACTATACTATATTTAAAATCATTCATAAATTTTATTAGATTTTATGCTTTTTTAAATATTTATATACTATCAAAAAACAGCATTATAAAAAATATCTCGATTAACCTGTTCTTTTTTGGGATTAACTTTAAAAACAGTTTTTAATTTGAAAGGTTCTTTAAAAATTTCATTAGCTAAACAAGAAGCCAATCTCTTATATTCTAAACTAGAATTAGAATTAGATTTATAATAAACTGCGGGAACAAAATTAGCCTGAGCTCTTAAAACATTCACATCATGAGGAACTACTGCTAAAATAGGAACTTCTCCTGTCTTCTCAATATTATCCAAACTCAATTCAAATTTTTTATTATAAACTTTATTCAAAATCAAACCACTAATTGGCGTACCTTTTTGTTTAGCCAATTTAATTGCTTTCAAAGTCATACTTAAAGTAGAAAAATCAGGTGTGGATACAACAAACAATTCATCCGAAGCAGTCATTGTAGCTAAAGTTTCCCTATTAAGTGCAGGACTAGAATCAATTAAAATGAAATCATATAAATTTTTAATATCTTTTAATTTTTTCTTCAACTCCAAAGGATCAATAATTTTGTGAGGAAATACCGATGCAGGTAAAACATGAAAATAATCTAATTCATGAATAGCTGAATGAATAGCTGAATTATCTCCTATTACATGATGCAAGGTTTGTACAGGATCAATAATATTTAAATGAATTCCTAAATTAGGAGAAGAAAAATTAGCATCAACAAGTAAAACTTTTTTTCCTAAAGAGGCTAAAGAAGCTCCAAGAGAAACAACACTAGAAGTTTTCCCAACACCACCTTTCAGGCTTAACACACCAATTATTTTACCCATCCTTTAAAAAAAGAAAAACAATTTAAATATCTTCCTAATAAAAAATTCTTCCAAATAAATAACTTATTTTACAGATTATTTTAAGAAGGATTTAACAAAGGGTAACTTTAAGTGCCCCTATAACGCAAGCTTTAAAAACAAAAACTCCAACTAAATAATATGACAAAAGAAAAACCAACTCAGAAAGAATATGAAAAAAAAGTACTAGACTTAGCTAAGGAAGGATTAACCTCAGAAAAAATAGGTCAAAAATTAAAAGAGCAAGGAATTCATCCAAAAGAATATAATATAAAAATCTCAAAAATTTTAGGAACACAATATATAAATCCAGATCTTAAAAATGTAGAAGATAAATTAGAAAAAATCAAATCTCACTACAAAAAAAATAAACAAGATAAAAGAGCTAAAAGAGAAAAAGAAAGAGTTTTCTCCCAATTAAGAAAACTTAAAATTTACTTTGGATTAATTCAAAAAAAGAAATAAATTCTCTTCTTTATTAAAATGCAAAGCTTAGAGGTAAAAATAAAATATTTTGTAAAAGAATTTTTAGAACAAATTAAAGATAAAGAATTAGAAATAATAAGTCATTTTGACACCGATGGAATAACTTCTGCAAGCATTATGACTCAAACTCTTTCAAGGATTGATAAAAAATTTTCAATAAAAATTGTGAAAAGTTTAAACGAAAAAATAATTAATTCAGTTAATAAAAATAAAATATTATTACTTTTAGATTTAGGTTCAGGAAATTTAAAACATATAAAAAATTCAGGAATAAAAAAAGTTTTTATAATAGATCATCATCAAATAGATCAAGAAATTCCTCTAAACTTAGAAATAATAAATCCAGAACTTCATGAAAAACAAAAAATATCTTCTTCAGGATTAGTTTATCTTTTTGCAAAAGAAATAGATAAAAAAAATCAAGACATGGCAAAATTAGCAATATTAGGAATGATTGGAGATCAATTAGAAAAAGACATAGATCAATTAAACCATAAAATTTTAGAAGATAGTCAAATTCAAAAAAGAAAGGGTTTATTAATTTACCCTTCAACAAGACCTTTAAATAAAGTTTTAGAATATTCTTCAAATCCATTTATCCCAGGAGTTTCAGGAAATCCAGAAGGAGTAATAGAATTATTAAGAGAATCTGGAATAAATCCAGAAAATAAAAAATACAAAAGTATTTTAGAATTAACAAAACAAGAAATGGAAAATTTAGTAACTTCAATTATTTTAAGAAATCCAGAAAAAAAACAAAAAGAATTTCTTGGAAATTTATATTTAATAAAAATGTTTGGAAAATTAGAAGATGCTAGAGAAATTTCTGCAAAAATAAATGCTTGTTCTAAAAATGGAAATTCTGGAATTGCAATGGGTTATTGTATGGAAAATTCTGCAGCAAAAAAGAAAGCAGATTCAATTCATGTTAAATATCGTCAACAATTATTAACTGGAATTAAAGAAGTTGAAAATATAAAAAAAATTGAGAATAAAAAATTTGTGATTATCAATGCTCAAAACAAAATAAAAGACACCATGATTGGAACAATAATAAGTATTCTTTCAAATTCTCCAAAATATCCGAAAAAAACAATTTTAATTGGAATGAGTCATGATTTAGAAAATAAAAAAATAAAAATTTCTGCAAGAATTTCAGGAGGAAAAGGAAGAAATTTAAAAGAAATACTTTCAAATGTAATGAAAAAATTTAAAGGAGATGTAGGAGGACATTCTGCAGCAGCAGGTTGTTCAATAGAATTTGATAAAGAACAAGAATTTATTAATTCCCTTCAAGAAGAATTAGAAAAAGATATTTTAAAAATAAAATAACAAACTTTAAAACCCCTTTCTTTCTTCCTCTAACATGGATTTAGAACAAGGATACATTGTATTATGCACTGTAGACAGAATTGTAGGAACAACAGTATTTGTAAATATAGAAGGCATAAATAAAGAAGGAAGTATTCATCTATCAGAAATAGCTCCAGGAAGGATTAGAAATTTGAGAGATTATGTTGTTCCAAAAAAAACAATAGTTTGTAAAGTATTAAAAATTTCTGGAGAAAATATTGAATTATCCTTAAGAAGAGTTAAAGAAAAAGAAAAAAAAGAAGTAATGGCACAACACAAAATAGAAAAAAGTTATAAAAGTGTTTTCAAAACAATTTTAAAAGAAAAATCAAAAGAGATAATTGAAGAAATAAAAAAAACTAAAAGATTTTTTGACTTCGTTGAAAAAATAAAACAAAATCCTAAAGAATTAGAAAAATTAGTTGGAAAAGAAAATTCTAAAAAGATATTAGAAATTTTAAATTCTCAAAAAACTAAAGTAGTTGTATTAAAAAAGGAAATACAAATCCAATCAGAGAGTCCTGAAGGATTAAAGGATATAAAAGAATTATTCAAAAAAGTGAAAAACATTGAAACTAATTACTTAGGCTCAGGAAAATACCTTTTAAAAACAGAAGAATCAGACCTTAAAAAAGCAGATTCTAAAATAAAAGAAAATATTGAAAATATTGAAAAATTAGCTAAAAAAAAGGATATTAAAATTTTCACTAGTTAGAGAACAAAAACTCTTAAAAACTCCAAAATTCTTTAAAAAATATGGAAATGGATAAATTCAAAATAAAAGTTGTAGGAATCATCTTTAATCCTAAAACAAGAAAGATTCTTATCGGTAAAAATAAAGAAGATGAAAAATATTCCTTTTTAGAAGGAAATTTAACCCACAAGGAAGAATTAGATAAATGTCTAAAAAGAACAATTACTGAAAAAACAGGATATATAACTCACAATTTAGGAGCAATCTATGCAGAAAATAGATTAAGAGAAGACGATAAATTAAAAATACACTTTCTATGTGAAGCAACAGAAGGTGAAGAAAAACCTGGAGAAAATGTAGAAGAATTAATTTGGGTTAAACCCTCGGAAGTAGAAAATAAATTAAATGTTGAACTCCCTACAAGACTTCACGAATACATCATGAATTTAGAATGATTCTTAAAAAATGTACTAAATGTGGAAAATATAGTCTAAGAGAAATTTGTAATAAATGTAAGTCTCAAACAAAATCAGCACATTATAAATTTAAAAAAACAAAAGATGTTAAACAATAAAAATGATTATTTTTTGATTTCTTTTTTAACAATTTCCATATCTTCTTCCCATAAAGGAAGTAAATCTCTTTTATAAATCATAGCTGCAGGATGAAATAAAGGAATTAATTTTATTTTTAATCCAAAAAAATCAATCTCTCTCGCCACCCCATGAAGAGAAGTAATTCCTGGTTGAAATTTCATTTTTTCAACATCTCCCAATGATAAGAAAAACTTTGTTGCATAATTTCCAAGAGAACAAATAACTTTTGGTTTCATTTCTTTTATTTGATTAACTAACCAAGGAGTATGTGCTCTTATTTCTTCAGGCAAAGGATCTCTATTTTCAGGAGGCCGGCATTTCAAAATATTTGCAATATAAATATTTTCTAAAGTCAACCCTACTTTAGCTAACATATTATCTAAATTCTTTCCAGCACGTCCAACAAAAGGCAATCCTTCCAAATCTTCATTCTTTCCTGGAGCTTCGCCAACAAATAAAATATCTGCTTGAATATTTCCTTTTCCTATAACAATATTATTACAATTTTTAAAAATCTCAGTTTGTTTTACTTGCTTAATATATTCAGGTTCTTCCATTTTACAAATATTTCTCCCAATTAATTTTTTTGAATTCTTTATCTAACTCTTCAATAGTTCTCTTATGAAAAAAACCATAATCATCTTCGATATTTAAAACAACAATTTTAT
>JAYENS010000006.1:5794-18969 GCA_034722215.1 Nanobdellota archaeon | reverse complement strand
CATTTCTCTTTTTAACAAGAGTAAGAGTATTTCATATTGGTAATTGACTTTTATTTGGGTCATATGACTTTTTAATAAGTCATTGGTATTTAAGGCTTTGGGTTTCATATTTTTAGTTCTCCCTTGAAAGCTTTTTGCATTAAGTGTTTATCAAGTTTTAGGGAATTATCTCTAAAATCTGCTTAGGTGTCAAATGTAGGGAGTTTTTGAATAAAACAAAGAAAAAATGAAAGAACAAAAAGAATTTAACTAGAAAAACAGTTCTTTGTCTAATATTATTCAATCTAGGATAACCTCTTGCCCCTTTTTTGTTAGTAGTGAAAATATTGAGACCATTTTCCATATCATAGAGATACTCAAGAATTATTTGTGAATTCTTTATTGAAATTTTTGGAATTCTTTTTCCATTTTTTTCTTTCCATGAAAGGTATTTATCTTTGTGATTATAAATGTCTTTTTTCATAAAAACTCCAAGTTAGGTTTAATTAAATACAATATGGATAAATTCACAACAAAAACGCACCCTTGAAAATGCCAAGATGGTAATACGCCCCGACCGAGATTCGAACTCGGGTTACTGCCTTACTCCAACGTAAATTTTTACGCCGAGATTTAAGTTTTATCTGATAAGGGCTGCATTGAGATGCTAGACCTTCTCCTTTCATCAAGGATCAATCACCTCTAATCTAAACTTAAATTTGAGAGGGCAGCGTACTTGGCCACTATACTATCGGGGCAAACTTTTCTTTGTCACTATAAAACCTTAAAAAGTCTTATTGTATCAGTTTATTTATGAAGGAATGGATAATTTTTAAACCTAATCGTAAGAAACCAGAATCAGAAACTGCCTATGAGAAGTTAAATAAAAAGAATAAAGAAAAAAGTTTACTTTGATTTTGGGTAAACTATAAAAATTATTAAATCCTGAATAATATATGGATTTTATTCAACATTTTTGGGAAGGGATAAAGGAAAAAGGAAGTTGGCTCTTTGCAGGAATAATTGTTTTAATTGCTGTTAGTGCAGTTTTGGGAGTTCTGAATAGTTTAAAATGAAATTAAAAAGAGTATTTTGCAAACATAACTGGCAAAAGTTTATGGGTCTCCATAATGAAGGAGGAGGAAAGTTCTCTCAAAAGTATTTTTGCAAGAAGTGTGGAAAGAATAAGAAGGTTATCAAATGACTTCTGAATGTTTCCATACCAATATGTTGGGGATCTTTAAAGCTCCCTCTTTGGCTTTTGTTGTTGTAGATTGGAGTGATAATACTCCTTGCGATAATTATTTATAATAAAAAGAATTCCTTTTAAGATGGAAGAATATGATGATGTACAAGATAAGTCAAAATAGTTTAAAGAATTCTTTCGTAAGATTCAGAAGTACTTTTGGTTATGTTAGACTTAAAACTCCTCCTAAGTGGGTTGAAAAAAAAGCACATCATTATTATGATTCAAAAAGAGTAAGACCTTATGACAAGGTTATTTATTTTAAAGGTAAAAATTTTAAATACAAAATCTTTTTCAAAACAATCTGTCAAGGACAGATTGACATTCAATATTTTGCTCAGAAGAAATAAAATAGTTATAGTGACAAAGTTTTCTTTCTCTCTATACTATCGGGGGCTTGTCTCCGATCTTTTTACTTCCGAAGGAGGCCATTGGAAGTTGTTTCAACCCAAAAGGAAGGTTTCCAAGGAAACATCGTTTCCTTTGATTATACTATCGGGGCTTGTAAAAAATTAATACTTCTTTCTTTAATAAATATTTCTTTAAAGAAAATTAACAAAACATCTTAAAGCATCCAATTCTTTTTCTTTATGTTTTATAACTCCAAAGAATTTCTTTTTTGTTTTAATTCATCTATACATTAATTTATCTCCTGAATTTTTAGGGAGAATAGATATTTGTTATTATCTACTCAATAAGGTTTCCCTTAATTTTTTATTCTTGGCAACATAAATCATTGTTTTGAACTTCATAATAATAGATAAAAATTAGATCTTATAAGAATTGTTATATTTAAATAATAAAAGCTTTAATTATTTTAACTTCTTCTACAGGCTTATTCTTTGCATCTGTCTGAACTTTTGCAATTTTATCAACAACATCCATTCCTTCTACAACTAATCCAAAAACAGGATGCTTACTACTTAAAGGTTGTTTATCATAATCTAACATAGTATTATCAACTAAATTTATAAAAAATTGTGAACTTCCACTATTGGGTTGTCCACTATTAGCCATTGAAATTGTTCCTCTCACATTTGAATGACTTTCTACGAATTCGTCTTGAATGTTTGGAATTGAAGGATCTCCAAAACCTGTTCCTGTTGGGTCTCCTCCTTGAATCATGAATCCAGGAATTATTCTATGAAAAATTACTCCGTCGTAAGTTCCTTTTTTTACTAAATCTTCAAAGTTCCCTGCTGTAATTGGCATGTCTTTGTAAAGATTAATTACAATGTCTCCGTGGTTTGTTTCTAATTTTACTCTTGTCATTTTATCTGGTTTTGGCATTAATACAAAAATCAATGCTATTAAAATAATTATAACAGCTCCTATTATAAACATTTTGTTTTTATTCTTCATTGTCAAAAAAAGAAATTGAAAGTTTTAAACCTTCTGGATAAAACCTCTTCTTGGTCTAAAGAAAGTTCCTTCTCTTATTAATTTTTCAATAGATTCTTCTATTTCAATTTCAGTCATTCTACCTCCAAGAGCTTCGTTTATTTTTTCTTCTGGAATCATTTCTCCGTGTTCTTTTGTAAGTTCAATTAACTTATCTCTAACTTGGAAAATTTTGTTTCTTGTTGAAGATTTCATTCTTCCTGAAATTTTATCCATATCTATCTCTCCTGTTTCTTCATCCATTCCTACTTGTTCTAAAAAATATTTCATTAAATTTATTGCAACTTTTGCATCTGAAGCGTCGACTGTTTCAGACATTCTTATTTTTGCTGCTGCCTCTGCCATACGAATTAAAGAATTTAATTGTCTTGCTGAAATTGGAATTGACCTCATTTCTGTTCCTTCAATCATCGGACGATTTCTTAAATTTACATAAAACTCTTTCATTTCTTTTACTGCTTCATTTGTTAATTTTGGATTAACTCTTTGTCTTGCATATGCAATATATTTTCTAAATAAATCTCTTTCTACAATCATTTTTTTTGCTTCTCTTTGATGCTCGTATAAAATATGATCTGCAACTTTCTTATCATTATGTAAGTTCGGTAAATCTCTCATTGTGAAAATTACATCAAAACGATTAATTAAAGCAGGTGGTAAATTAATTTGTTGAGGTATTCCTTGGGAAGGGTCAAATCTTCCGAACTTTGGATTTGCTGCAGCAAGAACTGCTGTTTGAGCTTTCAGAGTTGCCTGAACATTTGCTTTTGAAATTGTCACAGTTTGTTGTTCCATTGCTTCGTGCATTGCTGCCTGATCTGTTTGATCCATTTTTTCTAATTCGTCAATACAAACTAAACCTTTATTTGCTAAAACCATTGCACCTGCTTCTAATGACCAACCTTTTAGATATTCATCTCTTACTACCGTCGCTGTTAGTCCTGCTCCAGAAGTTGATTTACCTACAATATATCTTCCTTTTGGAGAAATATTTGACATGAATGTTAAAATTACTGATTTTGCAACTCCTGGGTCTCCTATCATCATGATATGAATATCCCCTCTTGTTTTTTGTCCATCTGTCTTTGCTTTTTGGACTCCTCCAAAAAGTTGTAGTAAAAGTGATTCTTTTATTTCTTTATATCCCCAAACCGACGGAGCAATACTATCTCTTAATTTATCTATTACAAAAGGATCTGCTGCTAATTCTTTAATTTGTATTTCATCTTCTTCAGAAATATCTAATTCTTCAAAAGTTTCCTCTAAGGGATTTATATTATTTACTTCAATAGCTAATTCAAATCGCGTTGATAAACCTCCTGTTGATAAAGGTACTGGAACTTCTTTTAAGACACCAATTACTCTTGCCCTTGAACCTGGTGTTGTTCGCACTTCCATTTTAGGATCTACTAAATCTTCTTTCACAAAAACATTTATTCTTTTGGGTTGTTCTCCTCCTGAAAGCATATCTGGTGCTTCCTCAATAATTAATCTTTGGGTATCAACCATTTCTTTTGAGAATAATTTAAATCCACCTCTTCTACCACAGGAGCATCTTGAAGGTTCTCTGAATTTTTTTTCCATTTGTAAAACTGAAATAATTGTTCCACAACTTGGGCACTCGAATTTTGCATTCACAACTTGGGGTCGCACATCTGAAGATTGTCTAATTAATCCTTCGATTACAATCAATTCGTTCAAGTGTTTTGTACGAATATTTCTTATTAAAACCTCTTGACTTTCTGTTACATTATTTAAACGGACTCTTACATTTTTTCCAAGTCCCATTTCTTCAATTGCAAGTTCTATGTATCTCAAGGCTTCATCAGGGTTTTTTAGAATTTCATCTGCAAGTTCTGTAGAAAACTCTGAAAGTTCTAAAAAATCTATATAAACAACACTATTTTCATCCCTTAAAGAAGAACCTAAGTTTTTTTTGTAAAAATCTATAAATCCCTTTGCTTCATTCAGCATATCCTCTTGCCTTGAATCTGGTTTTTCTCTTAATTTTTCTTCAATATCATTTGTATCTTGATAATTATTCTCTTCCATGAAGAATAATATGTATACTTGTTTTTAAAAATAGTTGTAATAGAATAGGGTGGTTACAGTTAATTCACTAATTTAGCTTTTTTATAGCCTTTCAAAGCTTGTTTTACGTTTCTAAGTAATTGTTTCATTGAATCTTCTAATTGTTTTTTGTTTTTTGTTCCTGTGCAAACAAGTTTTCCATTTGAGAAAAGGAGAAATGTTGCGTTTGGTTCTACTAATTTATAAACAAGTCCTGGAAATTGTTCTGGTTCATATTCTGTGTTTTCCATTTCAAGAGCCAAATAATTTAGATTAAGTTGCAAATTTATTGTTCCCGAGGCTACAATATTTTGAACAGTAATTTTTGGTTTTATTGTTACTTTTACATTTATTTTTCTAAGTTGTTTTATTACTTCCTCTACAACTCTTTTAACTTGAGCCACTGATTTTGTTCCTGTACAAACCAAATTTCCTGAAGAAAAAACTAAAACAGCTGATTTTGGTTCTTTAACTCTTAAAACTAATCCTGGAAAAGTTTCTGGATTATATTCTGTATTTGGTTGAGTTCTTGCAAGTTTTGTTAAAGGAACTGGTTTTTCCAAAGAAGTTGTAGCTACAATATTTTGTATTTTATATTCAGAATCTTTTTTTGATTTTGCAACAGTTTTTTTCTTTACTACCTTTTTAGTTGTTTTTTTTACTACCATGCTTTATAAAGAGTAATTTAGGTTTATAAAGGTTTTTTGTATATACTGGACTATGATTATCTTTGAAAAATAACTTTTAGATATTAAAATATGGAAGATTTTGATAATGCTTATGGTGTGTTGGTTAAATATGTAGAATTAATTGATGCTCAGGCTAACGCTATAAGGGCAATTAGGAAAGACAAGATTAGTTTGGATAGGGTATTAAAAAATTCTTTGAGTATTCAAAAATGTGCTAATGAAATTGAAGCAAATCTTAATCCCAGATTAAATTATCTTTTTTGTCAAGTAGATGATTTTTTGGAACTAGATGGGTTGAGCAATTTACAAAAAAGTTATTTGAAAGGTATAAAACAAAAAATTTGGGATTTAGGTGAAGAATTTAAAGATCCAAAAGTTAAAGTCAAGTATTATTAATTATTTCTCAAATCTTTTTTTAACATAATCTAAATGTAAAAAATATTTCTAAAATTTTTATAATCTAGCTTGTTTCCAAAGAGATTCAAAGTAATTTTTGTAGCTTTCTGCTATTTCTTTATTTTTAATTAAAATTGCTAAAGGTTTTTGAGTTAAAAGATGAATTGAAACATAATCTCCAAAAATTATTGTTGTGGCTTCGCTTTTTGTTGTTGAATATTTTGTTTGAATTATTTTTTGTTTTGTTACTTTGTGTCCACTATATTTTTCTTGCAAAATCATTTTTCCAAAAAACTCTTTTTTATTTAAGGTTTTTACTAAAGCTTGCATTTCATATAATTGGTCATATGCTCTTCCTGTTCCTCCAAATGAAAAAAAACTTTTGTTTTTTAAAATCAGGTTGAATAATGTTCTTAATCCTTCTTTACCCTCTAAAACTTTTATTTCATAGAAAGTTGGAGTTTGTTTTTGAATTTTGTTTAATTCCTTAATAAGATCTTTTGTAAACAATTCTTTTTTCTTTATGGGATTTAGTAAATTTTCTGGTTTTTCTGCTTTGAAGAATTTTTTATTTTGTTTTACTATATAAGAAACTAATCCTTTTTCTATAAGATTATTTAATATAGTATAAGTTAAAGTTCTGTCAATTGAAACTTGTTTTGAAATTTTATTTGCTGTTAATTCTTTATGTCTTAGGAGTTCTAGATATACTTTTGATTCGTTTCCTGTCAAACCTGCTTGTGTTAGTTTTTCTTTTAGTTTTTCTTTTAGTTTTTCCATTTGTTGTTATATTAACTAACAACTAAAGTTTATAAATGTTTTGGATGTTGTTATTTTACAATGAAAAATAAATTGGAAACAGAATTAAATAAAATAATTAAGAGGAATTAAAATAGGGAAGAATTTAGATGAATTCGTTGTTGAAGATTGGATTCTAATCCCCCATACAGTAGAACCTGAAATGCATTTAAAATTAGATGAATCAAATGTGGATTATTATAATAAAATGAAGGCGAAAACAATTGGTGCTAGTCCTAGAAAAATAGGAGAATTAGAAGTTGCTAATTATTATAAAATTAAGATCAAGGAACATAAAGAGGAGGTCTCTTTTGCTTCTAGGCTTGTAGGAGTGTATAGTTATAAATTGGCAGAAATAAGGGGACATGAAAATGAAAAATTAATTGGAAAAATTAATTGGGCCTGTAATAGGAGTTAGTTCAGGAATTATTGTTGGAACTATGGATATTTTGACAAGTGGATTGCCGTTATTTACAAGTTATTTTTTAGCTAAAGGTTTAAGTGATATGAATAATGGAAAACAATTTTATTCTAATAATAAAAAAGAAATTTTAATTAATTTTGGAAGTTATTTAATTGGGAATGTTGCTCCGTTTTATTTAAAATATTCTGGAGAAGTAAATAATTTTTTAGAGGGGGTTTTAAAATGAAAAATAAATTAATCTATATTTTAAAAAATTCTTGGGATATTCTTCCAGGAGTAAATGAATTTCAATTATTTAAAAATGTAAAAAGAACAGGAAATAATTTGTATTCTAATTCAAATGAAAAAATTCCTTCTGCTTTAAAAATTAAAAATTTTAGGGTTTATTATAATTATTGTGTTATTTTAATAATTTAGGTATTTCTTCTTTAAATTTTAAGAGTATGCCTTCTAATCGTATTCCTCTTGTTTTAAAATATAATTCATCAAAAGTTTTTACCCCAAGATCATTAAAATAAAATCCTATTCTTCTTTTAGCACCTCCATATTTTTTTAATAATTCTTCACTTAGTATATTTATTCCCCCAAGAAATTTTGTCTTTATTTATAGTTAAGAAATTTAACATCTCATAATTTATGTCTAAATCTTTTTCTGAATTTTTCAAAGGAATATAAGATTCTGTTACTTCTTTATCTTCTTCACTTAATTTTAATATTGCTTTTCCTTGGATAATCTCTCTTATTAATTGTTTGATATCCAAACCATTATTATGATAAAATTCCGGACAATTTCTATAACTTTTCTTTCTTTCTTCTAGTAATTCTTTTCTTGCAATAGGAATCAAATCTAAAAAAACCTGCATTATCTCAGGTGTAGAGATTTTTTCTAGAGGGTTCCAATAAAATTCTTTTCTTCCAAATGCTGGATTTATAATATAAAAAATTTCTTCTCCATTTTTCTCAAGAGAGATTGTATCCTCTGAATAAGGAAATTCTTCTGGATTCTGTTCTCTTATTTATAAAGTATAATCTCTAAAAGTATATAATTCATTTTTTGAATAATTTTTATTAGTAGCTGTTTCATTATTTAGATCTATTTTGGTTATTTCTTTTTTAATCATATATTTTTAGTGCTTAAATTGATTTTTAAGGATTATTATACTCAACCATATCTCCAACTTTGATGCTTAGATGTTTTGAAATCTTTTTCTATCTCTTCTAAATTTGCAATCTCTGAAAGAGGTTTATCGTTTCTTAGAGCAGTTATTCTTGGAAATCTTAATGCCCATCCTGATTTATAATTTGGAGAGCGTTGGATATCTTGATAATGAACTGTTACAATAATTTTTGGTTTTATTTGAATATTCTTTACTTTTTCTTTTTCAATTAAGGGTTTTAATAATTTTGTTAAATTATCAAAAGTTATTTTATTATCTTCTGTTTCTTTTTCAGCAACTCCTGTTCCTACTTTTCCAATTTCCAAATATTCATTTCCTTTTTTACATGAAAGAATGAAACTAGAAATCCAGCCTGCTCTTTTTCCTGTTCCCCATTCCCCTCCTGTAATTACTAAATCTAATTCATTTTCTTCTGGTTTTATTTTTAACATATGCCCAACTCTCCTTCCTGGTTTATATTCAGCGTGCATGTTTTTCATCATTATTCCTTCTTGTTTATCTTTCAAAGCTTTTTTATAAAATTCTTCTACTACTTTTTTATCAGAAGTTGTTTTTTGCTTTGAAGCTATAATTTTGTAAGGATGATCTTTTATTATTTTCCTAATTAGTTTTGCCCTTTTTTCAAAAGCTTCATCTAATTGAGATTTTCCATTATAATATAAAATATCAAAAACATTTATTTCAACAGGAAGTTTTTTTGATAATTGATCTACATTATGTTTTCTTCTAATCCGTTGAGAAATTGCTTGAAAGTCTGAATATTTTTTTGTTTTTTTATCATAGCCTACTGCTTCCGAATCTAAAATAAAAGAATCTCCTTTTATGTATTCTTTAATATAAGCTTCTACTTCTGGAAATTGTTTTGTTACATTTTCTAAACTTCTTGTGAATAAAGTAATTTTATTATTGGCTTTATGAATTAATAATCTAAATCCATCGTATTTGTATTCTATTATTAAGGGTGTTCCTAATTGTTTAAAAGCCTCTTCGATATTTTTTGCTTTTTGTGCAAGCATTGCTTTAATTGGTTTTCCCACTTCTAATTTTATTTTTTCTAATTCTTTTATTTTTTTTGTTCTTGCAATTTTGAAAACAACAGCTAAATCATTTGATCTATCAATTGCTCTTTGAAGTTTATCTTCGTGATCTTTATTATTTTTGAAAAATGCTTTTAAAATAGAATATTTTATTGTTGATTCCTGCACTCCAATTCTTAAATCCCCAATTAAAGTTCTTATCAAATAAAGCGCTTCTATTGGCGATGCTGAAGTTAATAATTCTGTAATCAAGGATATTTTTCTATCCACTGTTCCTTTTCCCTCAAGCTCTGGAAGTTTCCTTAAATTTTCTAAAACTTTTTGAGTTGTTATTACGTGTGAAGCTAGCGTTGTTTGTTTTTTCTTTTTTGTTAATTCTTTTGCTGTTTCACCAAGATCTCCTAATTTTTTCCATAAAGAATTTACTTTTATAGTTGTTGTTCCTGTTGCTTTTGCAATTGATTTGATTGCTAACTGGTTTGAAATTCCCATTCTTCTTTCATCATAATCAGGATAAATGTTGCCTTCAATAAGATACAGAAGATAAAATTCTTTTTCTTTAACATCTTCTAAAAATTTTGAAAGAATATCTATTTTTTCTAAACGCTTTGTTGTTGAAGAAAGTTCTTTATATAATTCCGCAAGTTTAGAATATCTCATTTTTTATGACTCATATAATATTCAAGTATTGCAACTATTACAAAAACTCCTTGTAATATTATAAAAATTAAATCTTTTATATAAATAGAATAAATTAATAAACAAATTCCTCCAAGAATAAAAGCAAGATAAGTAAATTTAATTCTTGTTTTTCTTTTAAGAGAAAAATAACTTCCAAGAATAATTAAAATTAATCCTAAAATAGAAATAATTTGAAAGATATTTATCACCATTAAATATTTAGGAAAAAGATGTTTTTAAAATGGTTGGGAGTTAAGATTTTGTTGATTTCCACAAACCATGTAAATTGCAATAAACTCTTGCAGAAACTGGTTTAAAACAAAATTCTGCTTCTGGTTTTTCTTCAGGTCTTAAGAAAACTTTTGAAGATTTTCCTTTTTCATCTGTTGCTTCAATCCATTCAATATAATGTTTTTCTTCCATTGGATGTTCTACTGAACCGACAATAACCTTTTTTCCTTCAATAATTGGTATATGTTTTTCAGTAGAAGCTTCTTCAGTGTTTTCTTTTTGGAGTTTCATAGGTTGATTACAACAAACTAATTTCCCTACACCTTCGTGTAAAACTTCAGTAATAATTCCACAAATTTCACATTTATAAATTTCTTTTTTATTAGTCATGTATGAATTATATTTCATATGTTTATAAGTGTTTTGTTTTTAATATTCTTCAGATTTAATCTGATAATAAGCTTTAGGATGGTCACAAGAAGGGCACTCCTCAGGAGCTTCTTCTCCCTCGTGAATATAACCACATTCTCTACAAACCCAAACAACTTTTTTTTGTTTTTTGAAAATTGTTCCTGCTTCTAATTGCTCTAGTAATTTTTCATATCTTTCTTTGTGATGTGCTTCTGCTTTTGCAATTGATTTTAATCTTTTTGCAATTTTTGATAATCCTTCTTCTTCTGCTTTTTTTGCGAATTCAGGATACATTGTTTCTGTTTCATAACTTTCTCCTTCAATAGCAGCTTTAAGATTATCAGAAGTTGTTCCATAAATTGTTGAAGCTTCTGCCTCAACTAAAATTGAATCCTTATTTCCTAATTCTTTTTTTAATTCTTGAATATGTTCAAATAATCTTTTAGCGTGTGTTTTTTCTTGTTCTGCAGTTTCTATAAAAATTGCTGCAATTTGTTCATAACCTTCTTTCTTAGCAATTTTAGCATAGAAAGTGTAACGGTTTCTTGCTTGGCTTTCACCAACAAATGCCTTTGTTAAATTTTTTAATGTTACTTCCATTTTATAATTAAAAAATTTAAGTTTTTAATAGTTTTGGAGAAAAGAAAAATTATTTACCTCTTCTTTTTCCTGCTCTTACAGAAGGCCTTACTTTTGAAGTAGGATGTTTGTTTCTTAATCCTCTTGATTTTTTAGCTGCAGAAGTTAATCCTCTTTCTGGTCTGCTTTTATTTTGTCCAGCAGTTATCCAATTCATTTTTTTATCATTCTTAATTTCTGGTCTTTCAGGATCAACACAAATTACTTCGTAAAAATAATGCATTCCATCTCTTCCTATTAAATATGAATTTAAGACTTCTAAATTTGAGAATTTTCTAGAAGTTCTATTTTCTGCAATCCATTTATAAGACATCTTTAGATTCTTTCTTGCGTGAAGTCTTTTTGATCTTCTACCTTTATTTGGTCTTGGTCTTTTATGACCTCCTCTTTTAACTCTTACCCTAATTATTACATATCCTTTTTTTGCTTTGTATCCAAGAGATCTTGCTCTATCTAATCTTAAGGGTTTTTCGACTCTTGTAAAAACTTCTGATTTTCTCCATTCAACCATTCTTTCTCTAAGAGTTTTTTTATCTGGTTTTTTCCAGGCCTCTCTTAATGCATGATAAAATCCTTTTGTCATGCTTATTTTAGAAAGATTTGATTTAAAAGCATTTTGGTTGTTGAAAATAAAAAGAGCAAACCCTAGTGAACTATTAGAAAAACAGGTTGCCTATTAGAAGGATTCCTGTTCGCGTTGAGATTAAGCCTATCGGAATTGACGTTAAGCCTACCAACTTAATGTAGCCAATTTACCTTCTCTAAAAGAGATATGCTTGTCAATGATAAAAATCAAAGACATCACCACTTCTTCATTTCTGTTGAGGTTGAATTTTATGACTTAAAATAAATCTTAATAATGTGCTAGTAAATTGACGTGTAGTTCAAAATCTTTTTCTTGCTCAAGAAAAAAGACATCTGGGTAAAATAAATAGTAAAATCAAGTTTAAAAAATTTTACACAATCTTATGCTCGCATTTTTAGCGAGCAATCTTAACTCAATTGTTCTCCAAGTTCTACCAGGAAAACAGACCGCCTACCAGAAAGACTCCCGAACGCGACGAGGCTAAGCCAATCAGAATCGGCGTAAAACCAACCAACTTTTTTTTCTATAGAAAGGGGTTTAGGATTTAATCTCCAAAAATAAGAATCTGTTTCATTAATTTTATTAGAAATATTATTTAAAGAATTTATTTCCTTTCCTGAAAAAAATTCTATTGTTTTGTTGTCTTTAATTTGTTTTATCAAATTATTTTCTCCTGTAAACTCTCTTTCATAAAAAATTTCCCAAGGAGTCTTTTCAAAATGAATTATTTTGTCTTTCTTTCCTTCTGGATAGTATTCAATAGCAGTATGAAAATTAATAAAATTTTTTCTTAATTTTTTCCTATTAAAATTTTTAAAATCATTATTATTTATTCCTGCTTCTAAAAGATCTAAATAAAAAGGAATACTGGGAATTATTGGAGTTCCCTTTTCAAATGCTTCGATATTATGACTAATAATTTCTTCGTAATTCATAGGTTCTTCTAACTCTTTAAAAACTTTTGCATACTTGAAAGTTTTTCCGTCAAGAGTTGGTTTTTCTAGAGTATAACCTCCTTGGATAATTACTGAAGCTGTATAATTTACTTCTACCATAATTACTTTGTGAGTTTTTACTACTTAAATCTTTTGTTTGTTGTAATTTTATAGTTTATACAAATCTTTTGAATTTGACAAAATTCAATACAGAAAAAATTAAATTATATTGCAAAGCAATATAAAATGATCCATCACGGATTTGGCGAAAAAAGGAATTTTTCTAATCACAAAGTTCGCTAAACTTTGCACTTAACCGCAGACATTTCTTAAAGAAATAAAATCTATTTGAATTTGACAAAATTCAATACAGAAAAAATTAAATTATATTGCAAAGCAATATAAAATGATCCATCACGGATTTGGCGAAAAAAGGAATTTTTCTAATCACAAAGTTCGCTAAACTTTGCACTT
>JAYENS010000006.1:0-5694 GCA_034722215.1 Nanobdellota archaeon | reverse complement strand
AACCGCAGACATTTCTTAAAGAAATAAAATCTATTTGAATTTGACAAAATTCAATACAGAAAAAATTAAATTATATTGCAAAGCAATATAAAATGATCCATCACGGATTTGAACCGTGGACCTCTGCCTTATCAGAGCAGCGCTCTACCAGACTGAGCTAATGGATCGCCTGATATATTTTTTAGAAAGATTTCATTTATAAAAGTTATGAATTAGCACTTGCATCCATTTCTAAAGTTAGAATTCCCTTTAACAAAGAAAATTTTTTAAGAGGTAAATTAAAAGGAACTATTTTGAAATATCCTTGTTTTTTTGCAATCGCTTTTACTTCCAAACTATTCTCTAAATTAATTATTGAAATATCTTTTATTGATTCTACTCCTGGAATTTTTATTTCATATTCTATTTTATCTTCAAATCTTTTCATATTTGAAATTGGTTCTTTTTTTAAAAGTGTTTTATATTTTTCTAAACTTTCTTTTGAAAAATTGATAGGTAAAGATTGAATCGGTTTTTTCTCTTGAATTTTATTAGGACTTATTTCTTTTCCATTTATCATTAATTTCATTCTTGTTTTTGGTTGAATTTCTGGAGAATTTTTTTTCATTTCTTTTGTGATTTCTTTTTCAAGCATTTTAATTGCTCCTCCTAACATTTTATTTATCATTCCTCCTCCAAAATTTTGAAAAGAATTGGAATCTTCAATAAAATCATTTTGGCCAAGCATTCCAAAATTAGAAGATTGTTTTAATTGATTTCCGCAACTTGGGCAAAAGTTATAAGAATTTTTTATTTTACTATTACATTTTGGGCATAATTTTTTTCTTACCATATTAAATATAAAATAGTTTATCTTTTAAGGTTTTACTTTTCACTGATATAATTTTTAATTTCTACAATTTCATGAATATCTTCTAAAATTATTGGTTTTGCTTGTTTTATAACAAGATTTCCTAATTCTTTAAAATTTTTTAATTTTCTTTTATGTTTTATTTCTTTTAAGAGAGGTATCCAAATTCCTACAACAATCATTCTTGCTAAAGTTCCTATTAAAAAGATTAAAAATAATGGTTCTATCCAAGAAGTATTGATTACTTTAATTAAATAAGCACTTGTTAATCCTCCTGCAAAAGCTCCTAAACCAATCATTAAATTAAAATATGAAATAGCTTTACCTCTTTTTTGTTTTGAAATATTATCATAAATAAAATTTCCAGAGGATATAAGAAATGCCGTCCATGCCGTTCCACCGAAGATTGCAGGAACAATGAAAAGATATATTCTTGAAGGAGATAAAATCCAAAGCAAAGGAGTCAAAGGAATTATTAAAGTTGTTAAAGCTATAACTTTATAATTTCCATATTTATCCGATATTTTTCCCCAAAGATTTAAAGTTATTACTGAAAACATCGTCCCTGAGATAGCTATTAAAATAAATGTTATATAATCAAATCCTAAATATCTTAATAGATAAATTGCCACTAAAGGAGAAGTCAATCCCATTGAAAATGCAAACATTAATCTAAAAGCTGCAAATTTTCCAAAATTTGTTTTTCCAAAATCTTGAAAAAATTCCTTTAAAGAATAATTATCTTTTTTTCTAAGTTTTAATTTTGGTTCATAATGACTTCTTATTATTTTTATACAAGTAAATCTAGCTAAAAAAGCAATTGAAAATAAAAATATAAAACCAATCACTGGTTGGTTTATTTTCTTTAAATACTCTAATAAAAATGCTGCAGTAATTGCTAAAATTATTGTTGTAAAAGAAAGAATAGTACTTCTTTTTGCAAACCATCTTCCTCTATATTTTTCGTCGACAACATCTCCTATCCAAGAGAACCAAGAGGGATGTCCTATTCCTCCTGAGATAATAAATAATGAAACAGCTACTAATAAAAAAATTGGAAGCAGAGATACAAGAATTTGTTTATAAAATAAAAAAGAAATTAGTGCAATTAATAACCAACCAAAAGATTCTACTGCCATAGTTTTTGTTAGAATTGATTTTCTAGATCTTTTTCCAACTAATCTTGAACCAAATAATTGGCTAATTGGTCCTAAATTCCAAAGAGAATTTAATATTGCAACAATAGAATTTGAAGCATTCATTGCAATTGAAAAAGGTGCAAGATAGTGATCTCCTAAAGAAGATTTTACTGACCAAAAAATTCCTTCTTTTATCGAAAGTCTTCTTGTATGATGTTTTTTTTCTTTTTCAGAAACCTCTTTCATAGATACTAGAACATAATTATATTTTTATAGGTTAGGGTAGTTAATTTTCTATGAAAGAAATAAAAAAAGTTCCTCCTAAATTTAAATTTAAATTTAAAGAACGTCATGTGATTTATAATTGGCAAGAATCTCCTGAAATGGCAGATAATGAAAAAATGATTAGATATCATTTTATTATATGTGATGATAGATTTAGAGAGGCTAAAATTGAAAAAATTCTTTCCAATTTTAGAAAAAAAACAATTATGAATTATCCTTTTGAAGAAATAAGAAAAGAAGAAGGTAAAGCTGAAAGTACTAATTTTAGATATTTATTTTTAACTTATGATTCAAAATATGATCCAAGATTATTGAATTTTGAAAATGTTTCAAAAAATGTAAAACAAGATATAAATTTAAGAGAAAGAAAAAAAGGACATATTGAAGATTATGTTGCTAATATGTACTCAGAAAGAAATTAGTTATCTTTAAATAATTCTTAATTTTTAATTTTTTATGAAAGAAAAATTTTATATTACAACTACAATTCCTTACGCAAATGCTGCTCCTCACATTGGATTTGCTTTGGAACTTTTACAAGCAGATGTTTTAGCTAGATGGAATCAACAAAAAGGTAAAGATGTTTTTTTCTTGACAGGAACTGATGAACATGGTGTTAAAAATTATCAGACTGCAAAAAAACAAGGATTGAACACTCAAAAATTTGTAGATAAAAATTCTAAATTGTTTAAAGAATTAGTTAAAAAATTAAATATTTCAAATAATAATTTTCTTAGAACTACTGATAAAAAAAATCATTGGAAGGGTGTTGAAGAAATGTGGAAACTTTTAGAAAAAAAAGGAGATTTAGTAAAGAAAAAATATTCTGGTAAATATTGTTCTGGTTGTGAAAGATTTGTTACTGAAAAAGATTTAGTTGAAGGAAAATGTCCTGATCATCCAAGATTAAAAATTCAAAAAATTTCAGAAGAAAATTATTTTTTTAAATTAAGTAAATATTCTGATAAAATAAAGAAATTAATTGAAGAGGATAAATTAGAAATTTATCCTAAAAAGTGGAAAAATAATTTTTTAGGTTTAATTACAGATGGTTTAACAGATGTTAGTTTTTCTAGAAATAAAGAACAACTTCCTTGGGGAATTCCTGTTCCAGGGGACAAAGACCAAGTAATGTATGTTTGGTGTGATGCTCTTACAAATTATTTGACTGGTTTAGGATATCCTGATAAGAAATATAAAAAATATTGGCCAGCAAATATTCATGTTGTTGGAAAAGACATGCTTAGATTTCATACAGGAATTTGGCCTGGAATGTTACTTAGTGCAGGATTACCTTTACCAAAGAAAATTATTGTCCACGGATTTTTAACTGTTGATGGTAAAAAAATGTCTAAGTCAACAGGAAATGTTATTGAACCTATTAATTTATTAAAAAAATATTCAGTTGATTCTGTTAGATATTTTTTAGCTAGAAATTTTGTATTTGGGGATGATGGAGATTTTTCTGAGAAAGCTTTAGTTAATAGACATAATGGAGAATTGTCTAATAAGTTAGGAAATTTAGTTTCGAGAGTTACTAGTTTGATTGAGAAATATGGAATTAGTGATGAAATGTATGATGCAACTCATTTGAATTTTAATTTTAAAAAATTTGAAAAATTAATGCAAAATTATGAATTAGATAAAGCATTAAATGAAATCTTTGCTTTTATTGATGATTGTAATGAATATGTTCAAGAAACTAAACCTTGGAAAACTAAAGATAAAAGAGTTCTTTATGAATTGGCAAATGCAATTAAGAAAATTTCAATTTTACTTTATGCTTTTATTCCTGAAACTTGTGAAAAAATTGCTAAGAAGTTTGGAGGTTGGGAATTTGATTTTAAAGAATTTGATAAACCTTTAGATGTTAAAGTTAATATTGTTAAAGGAGAAGGATTGTTTGAAAGAATTGAATTTGAAAATATTAATAAAGGTGAGGAGATTGAGAATATTATGACAACTAAAGCACCTTTTAGCGTATCTCAAAATAAAGAATACGAGGGCAAAGTTAATTTTGAAGATTGGAGTAAATTAGATTTACGAGTTGCTGAAATAAAAAAAGCTGAGGAAATAGAAGGAGCAGATAAATTATATAAATTCACATTAGATGTTGGAGAACTTGGAGAGAGGATTATTTGTGCGGGAATTAAAGAATATTATTCAAAAAAAGATTTAGTTGGGAAAAAAATTATTTATTTTTCAAATTTAAAACCAAGAAAAATGAGAGGAATTGAATCTCAAGGAATGCTTTTGGCAGCTTCAACTGAAGATCATAAAAAAGTAATTTTAATTTCTCCGGAAGGAGAAATCAATAATGGTGCTAAAGTTGGTTAGAATTATTGTTTGATTAATCTATTATCTTCTATTAATTTATTGTTCTTATCAAATATTCTAAATAAATACATTCCTTTTGAATATTTGGATAAATCTACTGAAACGGAATTCTCTCCTGAATTTACATTAATTTGTTTATCTTTTAATTTTTGTCCTTGCATTCCCCATAATTCTACTCTACCTGTTCCTGAATAATTTGTATTAAAAACAGCTGTTGCTCTGTCAGAAGTAGGATTAGGATAAGCTGGAGTTTCATCTTTTTGAAGTTTTTCTTCTAATCCTATTGATTTATCTTTTATTACCTGAGTTCTGTTTATTTCATCTCCTTGGAGATTTCCTTTGGCTGTCCACATTCTATTGTAAATTCCATCTCCTAAATCAACATCTTTATAACTAAAATGCATAGTATTCCAAGAAAGCAAAGTATCTTTTGCGATTGGTTTTCCTGTATTTGCTACTGAAGTATCTTTATTTACAGTTGTATCAGAAGGAAAATAAGAAAACTTCAAAGTATTTGGTTTTATTATATTAATTTCTCTTGTTGCAAAAGTGTCATTCCCTGTTACATCTTTTGCAGTTACTTTTAATTTTATTGAATAATTATAATGGTCTTTGTTAAAAGAATCTGGGTTCTGGGTAGAAGAAGTTTCCCAATTTAATTTTACAGGAAGATTAGAATTATCTGAAACAAATTCTACTCTTTTTAGAGTAGATAAGTCAATATTTGGGGAATACATTATATTTGTATCTTCTGCCATTGCAATTTCTGGATTTTCTATATCTCTTACTTTAATTAGTTGAGTAAAGGAAGTATCAACTAATTCGTGATTATTAATTTTAAAATATCTATTAATATTGAAATTAACCTGATTTGAATCTCCTGTTAATTTTTGGGAAGAAGAATCAGTATGAGTTATCCAAGCATTTTTGAAAAGATTTTGAGGAATTCCCGTTTGAGAAGTATCTGTTGAAATCCCGTAATTAACAAGAGTATTTTTTGGTTTAATTATACTATCAAAGTATAAAGGAATTATTGTTCTTGTTTTTGGAGCGTCGGGATCTACCCAAGAAATAGAGGGCATA
>JAYENS010000005.1:0-19118 GCA_034722215.1 Nanobdellota archaeon | reverse complement strand
GGTAAAAATAATTATTCTAATTATCAAAAATTAAAGAAATATTTAAAAGTAATAGTATTCTAACTTAATTATGAAAAAAAGTGTGATGATTATATTTATTTTTGCATTTCTATTAATAGGATTAAATTTTGGTTCTGCACTTCTTGAGGGAGAGAAAGAAACAGTAGATAGCGCGTATACTTGTTTAAGACAAACTATTGAAGATAGAAGTTGTTCTACTTTATCTATTGAAGAACAAATTTTCTCATTGATTACTGTTGAAAAATGTAAGGATGAAGTTATGGCTGCACAATTTAATGGAGAGTGTTGGGCAAGTTCAAAAACTACAAATTGTGATTTAAAAACAACTGCTTTAGCAACATTAGGTTTAAATAGAGTTAATGAAAATACAGAAGCTCCTGAATTATGGATGTTAGGTCAAGCAAAAAATGCTACAAATATTCAATGGTTTTTTGAAATTGATTCTCCTGTCAAAACAACTTGTGATTTAGAATATGATGGAACTACTTATACTGCTGTAAGTTATGATAGAAATAATGAAAAATTAATTTCAATGTCTGCTCAAAAATGCTTGCAAATAAATTCTCCTTATGCACACTGGTTAGAAGTAGATAGGTCTTGTTATGAAAAAGAATTTTCAACAACATGTGATGAAAATTTTATAACTACTTTAATGTTCAAAAATCCTGCTTACCCTACTCTTTATGTAACAGGAATTACTCATTCATCTTCTGCAGGGGGAACGACTATTGAGCAAATTAGTTCCTTGTGTTTTGCAAATTCTGCTGGACAATGTGATTATGAAGGTTCACTTTGGGCTTCTTGGGTCTTAGATTCTTTAGAACATGATATTACTAAATTTCTCCCTTATTTAATTGTAAGAGAACCTGATTTTCCTGAATTAATGCCTGAAGTATTTTTATATACTTTAACAGGTAAACTTGAATATAGAACTACAATTTTATCAGGGCAAATAAATAAAGAATATTGGAAAAAAGATCAAAATAAATTTTATGATACTGCTTTAGCTTTATTACCTTTTCAAGAGGGAAATTTAACTGAAAAAATAAATACTAAATTAGCTTTAATTGAAGATCAAGGGCCTGATGGATGTTGGGATAATAAAAATGTTCTTACAAATGCATTTATTCTTTATTCAATTTGGCCAAATCAATTAGGAGGAACAGGCACTATAAAAGATGATGATACTTGTGAAGAAGTTGGTTATTATTGTGTTTCTAGTAATTATGTATGTGTACAATCAGGAGGGATAACTCAAGGAAATTATAAGTGTGTCTCTAATTCTAAGAGATGTTGTAGTGTTCCTGAAAAAGTTGTTTTATGTTCTGAAATACAAGGAGAACTTTGTGCTACAAATGAATATTGTCAAGGAGGAAATTCTCAAAATACAAATGATGCTACAGGAGGAAAAATTTGTTGTGTTCAAGGAAGTTGTCAAAAAAAAGTAGTTAATCAAAATACTTGTGAAACAGAAGCATTTGGAATTTGTGAACCTTATTCTTGTGCTAAAGGTTATGAATCTTCAAATTCTTATAGTTGTAATTCAGGAGATATTTGTTGTATTAAAGAATCTAATAAAAGTTATTGGTGGTTATGGCTATTATTTGGTTTAATTGTAATTGTAACTTTAGCAATTTTATTTAGAGATAAAATTCAAGATTTATTAGGAGGAAATAAAAAAGTTGTTCCAAAAAATCCAAGAGCACCTCCAAGTTATAATAGACGCCCTACAATGCCTCCTCAAAGAAAAATGATGCCTTCTCAAAGAAGACCTCCAATGAGAAAACCTATGCCTCAAAAAGCTCCAAGAGAATTAGATGATGTTCTTGATAAATTAAAAAAAATGAGTAAAAAGTGAGGTTAATATGAAAAAAATCTTTTTCTTTTTTTTATTTTTTATTTTTCTATTAAATTTTGTTTCTGCAATTGATATTGAAGTTAAAAGTGATGTTAAGCAAGGTGAAAATTTAATAGTTAAAGTTTCGGGTAAATTTTTAACAACTTTAACAGAAGATAATTTAGTCTTTTATAGAAGGCATATGCCAACTTCTTTTGGGATCTATGAAGTTGTAGAAATGAAAGGAGATTATTATATTTATGTTCAAATTCCTGAAGATAAAACTCCTGATAATTATTCTGTAGTTATCCAAAATATTAAATATTATTCTGGATCAAAAATAATTAATGCGGAAGTTAGAAAAAATTTTACTATTTTGGATGAAAAAGCTAGCTTTTCAATTACTCCTGGTTTATTAGTTTATGAAGATAATTCCATTATTGAAATTCAAAATTTGAAAGATACAAAAATAAAAATCTTTAAAGGATTTTTTAAGAAAAAAGAAATACCTTTCTTCAATGAATCAAATGAAAGTAATGGGACTAGTGAAAGTAATGAAACAAGTGAAAATTTTTGGGAATTATTTTTCAAAAAAGAAGAATATAACACAACAAATTTTGAAATAAAAACAGAAAAAGATACAAGAGAAAATTTTGAATTAATTTCTGGAGAAATTAAAGAGCTTAAAGTTATTCCTGAAAATTATTCTGGTTTTCAGAAAATTTGGTTTAATTATGAAGAAGAAAATTATTATGTTTATGTTCTTGTAGAAGGAGATTTTATTCCTAAAATAGAAGAAAATAAAACAGAATTTAATGAAACAAATGTAAGTGAGGTTAATACTACAATTATAGAAGTTCCAAATAGTACGGAAGAAGATAAAGATATTGAAATTAAAACTTGTGAAGAAATGGAAGGTTTTGTTTGTAATTCAAGTTCAAAATGTGAAGGAGACTTAGTGGATTCTAAAAAATCTAAATGTTGTCTTGGAGAATGTGTTTTAAAACAAGAAACAAATACTGGGAAAATTATTGGATGGGTTTTGATTATTGCTTTGATTTTATTTGTAACTTGGTTCTTTAAAGAAAAATATAAAAAACCAAAAAAAACTCCAATTGATTTAGAAAAACAAGCTAAAGGAAAAAAAGAAATTTCTAAAAATAAGAAATAATTATTTCTTTTCTAATTCTTTAATTTTATTTTCAAGAACTTGTTTTTCCATTTGAATTACTCTTGCTACTTCATCATATTTGTGAAGTTTACGAGTTATTTCACTAAGAATATCTGAATAAACATTATTTGAAATCTTTAAATTTTCAGGTTCAATGACTTCGATATGAGCAGGCATATATTTAAACATTAATCCTGCTAAATGTTCTGGACCTTCAACTTCTATTTCTATTTCCGTAAAAGTTGTAAATAAATCCTTTTGATCTTTAAGAAGAGTTGGTTCATTTATTTTAAATTCATTTACTTTAACACCTTTCTCTTTTTTCATAGCATCAATCAATTCTTGTAATGCTTCTTTAAGATGTTCCTTCGGTCTTCCCATTGCTTCTAAAATAAAGATTGCTGTGATTTTTTCAGGTTGTGAACTCATTTTTTCTTTTCCTTTTTTTTAATAGTAATAAAGCGCAAAAGATAAACCCTAAACCAATTAGAGTATATTTTAGGTAAGCCTTATCATTAAAATTGGAGTTTTCTGTTTTTATAGTTTTTGGGTTTAATTTAAGAGGTTCTTCTGGAATTGATTCTTCAACAACTGCAAAAGAAGTTATTTTATTTTCAATGGATTCTTGAAATTCTATTTGAATTATTTCTTTTGTTTGTTCTGGAATTTCCTCCTTAGGAGGTAAAGAAACATTTGAAGATATAGACTCATTTGAATTAATAGTTTCTTCTTCAACACAAGCTAAACCTTGAGCTTTTATTTTTCCTAAAGTTATATTTTTAATTCGTTTTGCATTTATTAAATCATCAACTGAAGAATAAGGTCTTGCATCTATAATATATTGAGCTATTGTTTCTCCAACTCCTTTAAGTTCATCTAATTCTGTTAAAGAAGCTGTATTAATATTAATCTGATTTTCGGAGCAAATTGCTGATGAAATAGGGAGTAGAAGAGATAAAAATAAGATAAAGATTAATTTATTCATTATTTAAAGAAGTAAGGGTATTTTTTAATTATTTCTTTTATTGTAATAATTATATGTTTAGAAAATTTCCTAAGTTTTGAATATTTATTTAAATTTTTTAGAATAATATTTTATACTTTTTATTAAACTATCTTTCGAAGGAGCCTTTGGATAAACTTTTGTAGAATTCTTGCTTTTTAGATATCTCTTTTCATTACTAGAAAATTTTTTATCTATAATATCTTTTCCTCTAAAAATATATTGTCTTGTAGTTATTCCTGGTTTGAAAATTAAATTATTTTCCCATGCAGTGTCTTTTTCTTGAGAAAATCCATCTTTAAAATTTGGCCAAGTAGGATCATATAAAAATTGATTTCCTTTTTTAGAAATAATAACTCTTGCGTGAGCAATATAATCATCTCCTCTATAACCTCTTACTAATTGTGCAGAATCTTTTTGAATTAAATTGTAGTATGCGAAAGATTTGTGCATGCAAATATTAAAGGGAATTTTAGTTTTATCTTTTTTTATTTCTTGTAATTTTTCAAATTCAGGAATATATCTAATTAAATTTTTATTTTCAAATTCATAATAATCTTTTCCAATAATTAACCTTCCTTCAAGATTTTTTATATTAGTCATTTCTTTCTTAGAAACTTCTTTAGTTAAACTCAAAAATATAAAAAAAGTTAAAATATAAGGTAAAAATTTTTTCATAAATAAAAAAAGTAATTGTTTTTATTAATAAAGATTATACTGTAAATATCTATATTAAAAAAATAGATAACTAAAGACCATACTTTTCTTGAAAATCAATATAAATTATTTTTATTCTGTTCTTTTCTTTTTCTTTTTTTGCAATCCAAATTTCTGAGAAAATTTTATTTTTTAAATACCATTTACATTTTTCTTTTTCTATTTTTGAAAGAAGTCCATTCATTTTTACTTCAACCCCTATGACTCTATATGTTTTATTTGAAAGGTATTGAATTGCTACGAAATCTGGAAAGCCTGTCCCTATTACTAAAGCTTTTTTGAAAGGATTGTAAACTCTTTTTGCAGGGCCTAGTTTATTTTCTTCTAAATCTATATTATTTGACCATTTATCTAGAATCCATTTTTTTTCTTCTAAATCTTTTCTAACTCTTAATTCAAATTGTGCTCCTTGAGCTCTTGCAACTTTTCCTGTTTTCTTTTTTGTTTTAGATTTAAACTTAGGTTGTCCTTTTTCCCAAGAAATTTCTTTATCATCATCTTGTATCTTTTTAACTAATTCAGCAACTTTTTTTTGATCTATTTTTTGAGTCATAACTAGAAAAAGAAAAAAGAAGTTAAATAATTTTAGTAAAATTATCTAAAACGATTAAAAATCCAACCAACTGCAGTTACAATTAAGATTACAGGAAGCCAAGGTAAATCTAAACTAAATAAACCTAAACTTTCTAGTAGCCAAATAATTGCAAAGATTAAGACAAGCACTGCAAAAACTGGGAATTTATTTTTTGTCATTTTTATTTCATTGTCCAAGTTTGGACTGCAATAAAGATTATTGCGATTATTGAGATTACTCCTTTAATTGCTAAGAAAACAGGATGATTTATTTCAAATTGAGGAAGACTTAGAAAACCTGCAATTATTGCAAAAGCTCCTATTATTAATGTTATTAATCTATAAAAAGCAAGTTCTGTAAATGATTCTTTTACCTTAGTGTATAATTTTCCAGGCCTAGAAATTACAAAAAAACCTATTCCCATTGTAATAAGCCAAAAGAAACTTGAATATTCTGCAATATTTAAATTAAAAAGACTCATCAATACAATTTCTAGAAAACCAATTATTGAAATAATTGCTAACACTCCTATAAATCTTGTTTCTATTTTTTTTCTTACCATTTTACAAATCCCTCGCATGTAAAGTTCTTCTCTTGTTTGCTTTTGCTCTTTGAATTGCTTTCTCAAGTATTTCTTCAATTTTTATATCAAGAGTTGTGCCCACTTCTTCTGCAACAGAAGTAATTTCTTCATTTTCTTTTTGGAGTTCTTTCACTACTTTTTTTATATTAGACTTAACAATTAATCCCATTAATATTTAAACCTCCTCTCATAAGTTTTATTATCCATCCATTCTAATACGATTGATAAGATTAAAAGGTTTTTGCCTTCAACACTATAGATTAATCTCCAAGCATCTGGCAGATTATACTTCCAGACATTTTTTATATTAAATTTTTTAAAATATTCTTTAGGAATTAATTTTTTTGGAACTTGAATTCCACAAAAAACATTTTCTTCAATATCTTTAAAAGCTCTTAAAATTATTTCATACATTTTTAAATTTTCTTCTTGCAATTTATCAAAAGCTTTCTTTATTTTCTCATTTGCAAATTGAATTTTACTTTCCATTTTTCCTCCAAAAAAGATGGATTTTTTTTAATCTTTTCTCAACATCTTTAGGATAAAAAATCCAACCTATTTTTCCTTCTGAATCTACTGATATCTTCATTGATAAAATAAGATAATCAATTATTACACTAAATGTTTGATACATTATTTTTTTTTGTAAATTTTCCCATAATTGTTTCTTTCTAAATTCTCCATCATGTTTTTTTATGAATTCTTCTACTGCTAAAACAGTATCTAACCTTGGAAATCTTGCAGAATTGTTTTGTTTTTTTATTAATTGAATTGTCATAAGTATATCACTTGATATACCTTTATAAAAGTTATTAATCACTTCTTCTTCTCTTCTTTCTTTTTTTCTTCGGGTCTCATCAATGGAAACATTACACATTCTCTAATTGGTTTATTCATCATGAAAGAGAATAATCTCTCTGACACTCCAAAGCCACAAGCTGGAGGCATTCCGTATTTTAGAGCTTCAACAAAACCTTCATCATGATCCATTGCTTCTTCATCACCTGCTTCACCTAATTCTCTTTGATGATTGAATCTTTCTTCTTGATCAATTGGATCGTTTAATTCTGAATAACCATTTCCAACTTCAGAACCTCCTAAAATAACTTGAAATTGTTCAACTTTTCTTGAATCTTTTTCAGAACGTTTTGCTAGAGGAGTCATTTCAACAGGTTGCCCAATTAAAAATCCAGGTCCAGAAATATTTTTTCTACAGTATTTCCATAATAAGTCTACAAGCCTCCACTTTTCTACATCTGAATCATAATCAATTTTTAATTGTTTTAATTTTTTCACAATCCCTTCTTTATCTGTTTTGTAGATATCTACACTTGTCTTTTCTTTAATTAAAGTTTCAAAATCATATTTTTCCCATTTTTTAGACAAGTCAATCTTATGCCCTTGTCTTTTGAATTTTAAAGTTCCTAAAACTGTTTTTGCAACTTTCTTATACATTTCTTCTACTAATTTCATTCCGTCTTCATAATTTGCATAACCCCAATAGAATTCCAGTTGAGTGTAATCTTGCAAATGTTCTGCGTCCATTCCTTCATTTCGAAATTGTCTTCCTATTTCAAATGTTTTTTCAAATCCTGCCACCAGTGCTTTTTTTTGCCATAATTCTCCCATTGAAATTCTTAAGAAAACATCTAAGTCTAAAGCATTATGATGAGTTACAAAAGGTGTTGCAGCTGCTCCTCCTGCAGAATTTTCTAAAATAGGGGTTTCTATTTCTAAGAATCCTTTTTCAATTAGAAAGTTTCTCATAGTTGACCAAAACTTTTGTTTTTGTAAAAATATTTCTTTTATATCTGAATTCATAATAATATCTAAATATCTCTTTCTTAATCTTTCTTCTTCATTTTGTAACCCCTTATGTTTATCAGGTAAAGGTAAAATTGCTTTTGTTAAAATAAAAATTTCTTGAGCTAAAACAGAAATTTCTCCTGTCTTTGTTTTTAGAGGATTTCCTTTAATTCCAATTATATCTCCTGAATCTATTTTCTTAAAAAGTTCTACAACTTTTTCAGGAGTCTCTTCTTTTTGAAAAACAATTTGAATATTCCCTTTAATATCTTGTAAAGAAATAAATGAAATTTTTCCAAAACTTCTCTTATTCATAATTCGTCCTGCGACTAAAACAAAATCTTTTGATCTTTCTTTTAATTTAAAATATTTTTTCTTAATATCTTCTGACCAAATTCTTGTTTCGTGTTGGAGTAATCTATTTGTATAAGGATTTATTCCTGATTCTCTAAGTGCATTTATTTTTTTTATTCTTTCATCAACAATTTGTTTTTCTCTTCCTTTTAGTTCCATACTAAGAGATAGAGAATAGAGTTTATATTATTTTTTATCACAACTATCCTTATAAAGAGTTTATAGTTTCATATTTTATGAAATTTCCAAAAAAATACATTTCTATTGATGTTGAAGCTAGTGGAGAATATCCTTGGGATTCTTCAATGATTTCCTTTGGGGCTTGTATTATTGATGGAAAATTCGATAAAACTTTTTATGCAGAATTAAAACCAATAAGTAAGAATTATGTTTTAGAGAATTTTGAAGTGGGAGCTAGTAAATTAAATATTCTTTCAAAATATAATTATAATGAATTTAACCCGGAAGAAGTTTTAAAAATTCTTAAAGACAAGGGAGAAAAACCAAAAGTTTCAATGCTTAGATTTTCATATTGGATTGCAGAAAATACTTTAAATTATGAGCCTAAACTTGTTGCAGATAATAATCTTTTTGATGGAATGTTTATTTCTTATTATCTTTCTAAATTTTATAACAAAAAAAATCCCTTTGGACATTCTAGTGAGAACTCTAATTCTGTTTTTAAAGGAGCTTCTAGAAATATAAATGCAAGTATTAAAGATTTGGGATTTAGAAATACTGAAAAACAACATAATGCCTTAGAAGATGCTGTTAATCAAGCAAAAGAATTTTGGACTAGTTTAATACATATTGGATATAAATTGTGATTATTATTTTTTATATTTTTTAGTTAGAAGGGTAGTGTATCTGCCCAATTTGGATCTTCTTCTCTGATTCTATCAAATTTTTTTTCTGACTCTTTTCTTTCTAACTTTAACTTAGAATATTTATCTTTAAAATTTGTGCATAAATAATTCTCATAAAATGCATTACCTTTTCTTTCCAAACTTCTCATCAAGTTTTTTATTCAGAACTTAATCTACTCCTTCTTTATTCATTTTTTTCTTTACTCTTCTTGAACCATATCTTTTATCAAGAGCAACATTTAACAAATAATCTGCTGCTTTTTGATAATCATCTTCTCTTCGGACATGTTTGTAAGAAATTTTTTCAAATCTTTCTTGAAGTTTTTGAACCTTGAGAAATAATTCCATTAGATAAGAATTTCTAACTTTGTATTCTCCAAGAAGTTGTTTTACAATTAATTCTGAATCTAATATG
Source organism: Nanobdellota archaeon (assembly GCA_034722215.1). Taxonomy (GTDB): domain Archaea; phylum Nanobdellota; class Nanobdellia; order Pacearchaeales; family GW2011-AR1; genus GW2011-AR1. The sequence continues at coordinate 9,771 of JAYENS010000005.1, read as the reverse complement.
CAAGTTATTTCTTTTTTTGTATATCTTGATCCAATTTCTAAAGCTCTTATTAATCCCATATATTCTGCTACGTTGTTTGTGACTTTTCCTTTTAGAACTTCTGCATATTGGTGAAGAATTTTATTATCTTCTCGTATAACTACTCCAATTGCTCCTGGGCCTGGATTGCCTCTAGCACCTCCGTCAGAATTTGTGAATATCATTTTATTTAAATATGTAAAACTTTGAACGCCTTGAAACTTTGAAATTTTTCTTGGTGTTTTACAATTTCTCTAATCTCAGCATGCTTTGGTCCTTTTGAACATACCTCTATCATTTTTTTTACTTCTTCTGGATTGCCTTCAATAAATATTTCAACTCTTCCATCTTCAAGATTTCTAACAAATCCTTTTAATCCTAATTTTTCTGCATTTTCTTTAACAAAAGGTCTAAAAGATATTCCTTGAACTGATCCAGAAATGTGCATACGAATTGCTTTTTTCATTTTTACCCCTATAATTAAAATTAAGAAAGTCTTGGTTTTAAACTTTATGTCACTAAATCCCTCTAAAATCTAATTCATTGTTTACAACAGCTACTGTTTGAGAAGCAAAATACATATGAGGTCCAACTGAAATTAGGGTTAAATATTTCTTTAAATATTTTAATTCTTTTTTTGGTATTCCTTCTTGATCTCCTAAAATAAAAGCGCATTCTTTTGGAATTTCAACTTCTCTAATTGATTTTCCTTTTTTATCTAAAATAAAACATTCAACATCTTTTTCTGTTAATTCTTTTATTACTCCTTGTAGAGATTTTTTTTCTACAAAACATCCTGGAAGGACTTCGGTTTTTTCTCCTGGTTTATATTTGTAAAGAAGTCTTTTCAAAATATTTGCAACATCTTTTTTTGAAATTTGAGATTCATCTTTTACTTGAATTTCAATATGTTTTGGGGGATCTGGTCCCCCATATAAAAGAAAATGGAAAACTACATCTTTTCTAAAATTATTGGATAAATAAACTGCTTGAATAAATGAATGAATTGCTATGTCAATTCTTCCTGCTCTTATTAGATTTCCTTGAGAAATTACTTTACCAGAGGTTGTTCCTTCTTTTGAAAAATATATGAAATGTCTTGTCATTTTAATTTTTAATAGGTTGCATTACAAATTCTGATTTAGCAAAAATATCTTCTTCACCAAGATATTTGTAAATTCCTATAAATCTATCTTTTGCAAATATGGAAATAATTTCTTCTTTTTTTAGTTTTGGGTTCCCTATAATATCTTCATTTCTAAGAGGTTTTCCAACAAACAAAGATTCTATATTATCTTCTTTAATCTCAATAGGCCTTATCACTTCTGAAACAATTTCTCCTGGAATTAACATTTCTCTTAAATCTTTGTCATTTCCATTTTTATATTCTTCAAATGCCTTATCAAATTCATAAAGATTTATAATCCTACTTTCTGAAAAAATTCCTGCTTGAATTCTTCTAAGTTCTAACATATGGGCTCCTATTCCTAATGCTTTTCCTAAATCAACACACAGAGTTCTAACATATGTTCCTCCTTGGCATTTTACTTCAAATAAAACGTCTTTATTCTTTTTCTCTAATACTTTAAATTTATAAATTGTTCTTGGTCTTAATTGTCTTTTTACACGAGATTTTACAGGAGGCATTTGAATTATTTCTCCTATAAATTTTTCATTTATCTTTTCTTGAATTTTTTCTAATTCAATATTTTCGTGAATTCTCATTATTCCGACATAAGTTTTATCTTCTCCTAAAAAATATCCAGAAAGTTTACACGCACGATTTAAGGCAACAGGAAGCACTCCTGTAACTTTAGGATCTAGTGTTCCGAAATGAGATGTTTTTTTTGTTCCAATTGTTTTTTTTAAAAAATGTGAAACAGTGAAAGATGTTGGTCCTGAAGATTTATCTATATTTATAATTGAAAATTCTAAAAGTTCTGCTGTTGTCTTGGATTGTTTTATTTTTTGTAAATTAACCATTAAAATTCGTGTGGATCAAGTTTTATTAAGATTTCTCTTATTTCTTTCATTGTTTTTTGTTGATTGTTTTTATTAGATATTCTTACAAATCTCATAAGCAAATAATTGACGTGTAGTCCTTTAAATTATATTTCTTGCTCAAAGAAATATAAAACTCTCCAGGACAAAAATAATTAATTAAAAGTTCTTTAAAAAATTTGCGTCAGTGTTGTTCTCGCATTTTCAGTGAACATTAGATTTAATCTGCGACGCTAAAACCCCGATAGAATGGTCGTAGTCGTTATCACCAGAATTGGAGCCATTGACATACAACCTCCTGTCAAAGCACCAGAAGTCGTTAAGAGCAGACAAAGTCCTTTGTTTATTATTTACAGACTCATAAGCCCATAAATGAGGTTTTTCATTATAATGTTCAGAAATTTTTGCTGATTTTTCAGCTCCTTCTTCTCCGTGTAAAACAATATTATAGGGATTTTTTGCTAATTTTGAAGAACTCATTATTCCTGTTTTAAAACCAAAAGGTGTAAACCTAACTGATTTATCTTTACTAATAAAAACAGGATGACCTTTAATACTAATTTCCTCTGCATTACTTAATTTTTCAAATAATTCACTTTCTTCAATTCCGAATTTTGGTTTTGAAGTATCAGGATTATCATAGCCAATAACTCCATCTTTAAAATCAGTAGAAAGCGGGTTTGATTTTGGCAACCATAAACTTTCTGTTGAACTTCTAAAATAAAAATCATCCATAATTTGAATTATTTTTTTAGAAAATTCTTGATTCTTATTTTCATAAGCATCTCCTAAAAAATGCGCTGATTGAGGAGAAGTAATCATCTTTTGAATTCCTCTTTCTCTTAATTGATTTCTTTGAGAAGCATAGTTTCCTTTAACAGGTTCCCAAATAACTTTAAAATCTTGATTTGGAATTCCCAAAATAGGAACTTCTTTTTTTATAGTTACATATCCCTTTTCTATTTCCATATAAATTTTAGAAATTTATATTATTTAAATGTTTCTATTTGTTACTATTCTTAAATTAATTAATAATCTCCTTTCAACCATTTTTTCCTCTCCTCTTTGGGAAATCTTTCAATTGAATATCTTAGAGTTGTTCTTGGAAGTTTATTATAATTTGTTTTTAAGAAATCTTCTAAAATTTCTTTGTTTCTTTTTCCTATCTCTCTAAGCATCCAACCTATTGCTTTGTGTATTAAATCGTGTTTATGATTTAATAAGCTTTCAAAAATTCTTAGAGCATCTCCGAAATCTTTTTTTCTTATGAATTCAAATGTTGAAACAATTGAAATTCTTTGTTCCCAAAGATTTTTTGATTTGGATAAATCATAAAGTAATGTTCTATCTTTATCTAGTAAAAAATCTCCAACAATATGTGTGCAAGTTATATCAACTAAATCCCAATTATTGAACTTTTTTGCATTTTTTATATAAAGATTAAAAATTTCTTGTTTTTTTTCTTGATTTGCTTTTTTATATTTATTTACAAGAATTATCCCTGCAGATATTCTATGCTCGTGAATTTTTGAATCTAAAAGTTTTGTTAAATTTGACAAAGAAATATCTTGATATTTTTTTGCTATTTCTCTTTGTTTAGGTATTGTTAATCCAATAAGAATAATTCCTTCTGCATATTCTCCTTTTCCTGTTTTGAAAAATTTTTTAAAAATTTCTGCTTTTTCCTTAGAAGAATATTTTTGTAATTCGTTTAAAAGATTATTTATCATAAAATTAGAAAGAATAAGAAGTTATAAAATTATTGAGGCATTGTTTTTCTTTGAGGAGTTGTTTTTTTAGCAGGTTTTTGAATTTGTTGTTTTACTGGTTTTTGTTTTTGAGGTGCTTCTTTTGGTGCTTTCTGTGGCATCTTTTTTTCTTTATTATCTTCTTTATTTTCTCCTTTTTTCTCTTCAGTAGTTTCTGTTGTTTTCTCTTCTTTATTTTGTATTGTTTCTTTCGATTGAGATTTGTCATTAGTTTGTTGATTCGATTTCATTGATTCTTTTGCCTTTTGCATCATTGACTTTTTATTTTCCACAAATTCTGCTTGAGATTGTTCGTGTTTCTCCATTCTCTTTTTTTTGAATTCAATTTTTGCAGGAAGTTCTGCAGAATAAACTCTTACAATATCTCCTTCTCTCACAACTTTAACTTTAATTTTATGAAAAGGTTTTTTAATTCCTCTTATCCAAAGTTGTTCATTTAAATGAATATCAATTTTAATTTTCTTTAAATCTTTATCCCTAATTTTCATATGTCTTACTAAAAATTCTTTTATTGTCTTTACTGATTTTGGTGTTTTCTTATATCTTGGTACTGGTCTACATTTTTCTCTAAGAGGAATTGTATATTCTCTTTCAATTTTCTCTGTTTTAATTTCTTTTTTTTCAACCATTTTTAATTATCCAAAGTGTGATTTTCTTATTTTTCTTGGAGTAATATGAAGTTTAGTTCTTCTCCAAGATCTTCTATTTCTAGTCATTTGAGAAGGATGCACTCTTTTTCCTGGTCCGTATTTTTTTAAAACAGCCCAAACAGGAGCCCACTTTGTTTGTCTTCCTTTTTTTGTAAGTTTTTGTTTTTTTTCAAAATTTTTAATTCCCATTTTAATTAATCCCCTCCAAAAATTCTTTTCCTTCTTTTGTTAATTGTCTTCCTGGTTTTTTTCCTTTAACACCTTTTATTTCTTTTGCTATTTCTGTTAAACCTGCTCTATCTGCTTGTTGTAAAATTGTTCTAATTATTTTTCCAGAAGCTTTTCTAAATTCTTCTGGTTTCATTCCTCTATCTTTTTTAGAACCATATTTTGTTCTTAATCTTTCTACACCTACAATTTTATATTTATAAATTTGTCTTAAAATTGAGGCAGCTCTTCTATACCAAAAATCTTCTTCTTCAATTGGTCTTTTTTTAGAAGCACTTGATTTAACTAACATAGACCATTCTGGTTGTTGGAATTCAGATATTTGTTTTAGAGCTTCTGCTAATTTCAAATTATATTCTTGAGCATCAATTTCATATACTGTATTCATTTTGTTCATGCTTTCCTTTCGGAAATAGATCAGCTTTAAGCTGTTAAATTAATGAGAATTTTTAGTTTATAAAAGTTTGGTTAAAAATTTATTTGCTTTCAAAAATTATATCTAAAAGATTTTTATAATGTAATTTCAATTTGTCCATATCTAATCCTTCTCTTATTAAATCTTCATCATCTATTATTTTAAGTTCAAAATTGTTATAAAACTTGTCTCCTAAATCTCCTGAAATTGAGATTATATTTGATGTGGATTTGTTTCCTCCTTCCCAATAATGACCTCTGAAATCTTTTTGAAAATCTCCTTTTTCAAGATATCTTTCTAATTTTTGATAAATCTCTTTTTCCAGGAAATCTTTTTTAATTCTAGGAAAATTGTTTTTTGTTAAATAACTAACCATAAAATAAAAATTATTAAAGAATTTATAAAGATTTAGATTATTAATAATATATTTCGCCTTACTTAAAATTGATGAAATAAATCTCCCAAAATAATTTAAAAAAATACGAAATAGAATTAATCATCTCTTCTCAATATTATACTTGTACTTATAGTATATCTACTTTTCAAAAACATCTTCTTTGTATGAAAAAAGTGGATAACATTTCATTATATTCTGAATATTTTGGGAAACACAATCATCTGTCATTCCCGAGGTTTTCTCCATTTTTTAAGAATGATCGTGAATCCAATAACTTTTGCTGTATAATTCATTCCTAATTTTTGAAGAATTTCTTTTGAATATTCTTTAACATCTTCTTTATTTTCTCTTGCTGAAGAAAGAACTGAAATTTTCACTGTCCTCACATTATCAAAATATTTTTTTAATGTTGTTATGAAATTTTCAGTAATTCCATTTTTTCCTAGTTGGAGTTCTTTAATTGCCATTTGATTATATCTCGTTTTTTTGCTTTAATTGTCTTTGCTTTTCCTTTTATTCTCCATGTTCCTTGTTTCATGGTTTTATTTTTTTGTAAATCCTTTCCAGTAAATACATGAAGCTTTACTGATTTTTTATTATCTCTCCAATCCTGAGATTTAGAAGCACATATAATTGCTGCTTCTTTTAAATCTGTTTTTGAAAAATTTAAAGAATCAATTACACAAAATGGGCTTCCAGATTTTATTGTGTGAAGAATTGTATTTTCTTTTCCTTTGTATTCTGTCATTAATTTATCATTGGATTTTGAATCTTTTCCAAGAAATATTTTTATTTCTGATTCTAAAATAAATTTTCTAGGTTTCATTTAAAAATAAATTAAACAAAAGTTATAAAGTTACTTATACTTCCACATAGGGTTTTCAGAGATTTTTCTTTTTAGATTAGAGTTTCTGTCCTCTAAACAATCATAATAACCATTATTATTTCTATCTTCTAAATTAACTTCCCATCTCCATGTAGCTCTATGCTCATACAATCCGCAAGCATCTTTTGCATTTAACCCATAAGTAGAAAATCTTCCTCTAGACTCATTTAGAAAATATTTTGATCTAAAATTAAAACTTTCTGATTCTTTTGATTTTTTATTCAATTCACTAGAAAAATTAACTAAAAGTCCACTCAAGACAAAAGGTATTCCTAATGCTAAAATTGCAAGAGTTTTTCTTTTTCCTTTTTTTCTATCTATGTTTTTTTTCATTTTTGTTTTCTCCTATTTAATTTAATGTATCCATCTTTAAACACATATTATTCTTTAATTTAGATATTACTTAAATTCTTGTCGCACTTTAAAGTACGAAATATTTATATAGATAATCTTATTAAATAAATTATGTATAAAAATGAATTTAAAGAATTGGGATTAACAAATAATGAAATTAAGATTTATCTTATTTTATTAGAAAATGGGGCGATGAATCCTTCAATTATTTCTCAAAAACTTAGTTTGCATAGAGGATATATTTATGATGCTTTAAATAGAATGCAAGAAAAAGGAGTAGTTAGTTTTGTTTTGAAGGAAAATAAAAAATATTTTCAAGCAGTTAATCCAGATAATTTAGTTGAATTGTTAAAATTAAAGTTAAATAGTTTTAAGAAAATCGTTCCTAAATTAAAAGAACTCTCTAAATTAAATAAAGAAGAAACTAAAGTTGATTTATACAAAGGGAAAAGAGTTTATCGTGATTTGTTGAAAGATATTATTAATTCTTTAAAGAAAATAAGTGAAATTTTTCTTTTGAATATTGATGAAGAAATTTTAAATAAAAAAGTTGAACCAATTTATTTAGAACAATACTTAAATTTGATCAACACAAAAAAGATTAAAGAAAAAATTATTATTAAAAAAGGTAATAAAAAATTAAAAAAATCTAATTTACAATATAAAATTTTAGATGAGAAATATATGGGTAAAACTGCTCAGGTAATTTATGGAAATAAAGTTGCATTATTCATTTTGGGAAATCCTTATTATTTAATAATTATAGATAATAAAGAAATTGCAGAAACTTATAGAAAACAGTTTAGCTTATTATGGAAAATAGCAAAATAATTACTTAATCCTCTTAATCAACCAATCTTGAACAATTTTCAAACACTCTTTTTGATTCTCATAAGTTAAAACTTTTTTTGCTTTTTGAAAATTCATCCATTTATAAGATTCGTGTTCTTTTTTATCTAATTGAGGTATTGCTTTTTTTACTTCTGCTGAATAAAGTTTATAAGTTTGACCAATAATTCCAGGCCTATCTCTTAATTTTTTGGGATAAAGATATTTTCCTTTTTTTCTATGATTTTTTAATTTTCTGATATCTAATCCTGTTTCTTCTTTAATTTCTCTTATTGCTTCTTTTCTTCTTGAACAACATTTTTCAACTCCTCCTTTTGGAAATTCCCAACCTTTCCAGTGAAGTTTTCGTTTTAGAATTAAATATTCTGGAATCTTATTTTCAAGATTATAAACTACAATAAAAACACCTTTTCTAAATTTTTTTCTCATTTTATTAAATAGAAAAAAGAGTTTAAATTAACTTCCCCATTTATCTAAAGCTTTTTTTAACTCTTTATTATTTTTAGCATAAGAACTTAAAGATATATTTTCTAGGGTAGCATCGACTGCTTGACGCATTGCTTTTGCACCTGCAATAGTCCCATCAGGATGACCATGGATTCCTCCTCCTGCTTGAATGACTATATCATTTCCCATAAAATTTATTATTTTATCTACAATTCCAGGATAAACCCCTCCTGAAGCAACTCCAAAAACAGGTTTTATATTATACCATTTTTGTGCTAAATTTTTTCTTGTTTCTTTTGTAAAAGGTTGTTCAATTTCTTGTTCAATATGTAAAACTTCATCTTTGCCTCCATTCATTTTCCCGTAGGCTGTTCCAATATGTAAAGTATCTACTCCAATCATTCTTGCAAACTGGGCAATTACTTCCATTGACATTCCATGATAAGGAATTCTATCGAACATTGCATGTCCTGCTCGATGGGCATGAATTGGAAGTTTTGTATTTTTTCTTGCTAATTGTAATGCAGACCAACCTAAAGTTATTATATCAAGCATCACATAATTCCCTCCGTGTTCTTCTAAAAATTTAATCCTCTTCAACATTTCATCTGCAGGAGCAGTACAATTTGCTAAATAAACTTTTTTTTCTCCTGTTTCTTTTTCTGCTTTTTTCATTGCTTTTATTGTTAAAGGAATTCTTTTATAAAAACTATTAAAAGATTGGCTACAAAGATTTTCGTCATCCTTAACAATATCACATCCTCCTATCCAAGAATCATAAGCAACTTTTGCATGTTCTCTTGGACTTAATCCTACTTTTGGTTTTACAATTGTTCCTACTAAAGGTCTATCTTTAATTTTCATTCTTTTTCTTAATCCTTGAATTCCAAATTGAGGTCCTTTGAATTTATCTAACATTTTTTTAGGCAAAGTTACATCTTCCCAAAGTAAACCTTTTACACATTTCATTCCGTAAATATTTCCCCCAATAGAAGACATAATATTTGAAACACTTGTATATTCAAATAAATCAAGAGGGTAAGCAATTCTACATCTTAAATTTTTTTTGTTAAGATAATAAACTTTTGGAGAAATCTTTTTTTGGGTTTTTTTATTTACAGTTGTTAAATCTGTCCAAGTTCCTACAGAAGATTCTCCAGCAGTTATTGAACAAACTTCTCTAAACCCATAACCTTTTTCAGGAGTTATTTTAAATTGACAAATAACATCTGTTTTTTTTGGTTTGTATTTTAAATCTATAAAACTATCATAATGTATTTTATCCATTTTTTATCACACTCTTTTTTATTGTTTGTCCTTGAGAACTATCACTAATAATAAAACCTAGTTTATTAATCTTATCCCTTAACTCATCTGATTTTTTGAAATCTTTATCCTTTCTTGCTTCTTTTCTTTGTTTTAGAAATTCTTTTATTTCTTTTGGAATACTTATTTTTTCTTTTTCTAATAATTTAAATCCAAAAATTTTATCTATTTCTTTTATTGTTGTATATTTTCCTTTTGCATTTTTATCTTTTAATAATTTCCATATTAAATTAATTGCTCCTGAAGTGTTAAAATCTTGATCCATTATCTTTTTGAATTCTTCTAAATATTTCTCATTTGGAATTTTATCTAAGGTTAATTTTTGACAAGCATTTTTTAATTTTTCAAGAGAAATTTTAACTTCATCTAATTTTTTTAGGGAAAAATCTCTTGGTTTTCTATAATGAGTGTTTAATACAAAATAACGAATT
>JAYENS010000004.1:0-5275 GCA_034722215.1 Nanobdellota archaeon | reverse complement strand
CTCTCGTTTGAAACAACAAAAAGAAACTGTTAGTTTTTTAAATATTGATTTCTATTAATTTAAATGGTAGAGGTGGTATCTGTTGATCAAATTATTGAAAAAATTAGTCCTCATTATGCAAAAAGAGCTAAAGCAAAAAAAATTGGAAAAGTAAATACTGTTCCTGAATCAATACATAAACTTATTTATGATTCTCCTACTGAAACTTTAGAACCTGTGTATTTTTGGATTTTAGATTTAATGAAAGATTTTGGATATAAAATAGAAAAATTAGTTGATAATTTTGTTTCAAGTCCTGGCTCTCAACATTTTGGAGAAATGGGTCAGAGATCGTCGATAATGCAACAACAAGGTTCAAAACTTTTGGCAGATATTAATACTGTTTTAAGAAGTGTTTTAAATTTAATTTATGATTTAAAAGATTTTAAAATGAGATTGCAACATTATAAAGATTTAGAAGACCCAAATAAAAAAGAAGCAGCGTATTTAAGTTTAAAACAAATTTGGATGGACAAAGTAGATATGGCAAGAGGAAATTCTTCTATAAAAGCAATGGCTTTAGGTCAAGGAGGATTTACAACTCTTATTGATGCTTTTTTGATTGTAAAAGATTCTAAAGATATAGATAAATTAGATTTAAATTATATTGTTAAAAGAGTTTTAAAACCAAGACTTGCAGAATTTAATATTTGGTTAAAACAATCTCAATTAGAATTACAAAAAAGATATGAAATTGAAAGAACTTATTTAAAAAGTCAAGTTAACTCTTTGAAAATTTATGCTCGTTGGGCAAAACCTTATCTTAAAGCTGCACAAGATTTGGAACAATTAGATGCATCAAGAAATCCTGCTCTTGTTAAAATGTTTAATTCTCTTGTTTTAGAATTAACTTTATTAGGTAAAAGAAAAGTTAGTTTAGATTATCCTCATAAATATAATCAAAAAAGAGATTATTATATTTGTACTTTAGTTGATTTTAATTTCCGAGGAATTCCAAATAAAACTCAACAAGGTTTTGTTATTGGAGGAAGAGCCGAAGTTACTTTTAGATCTTATGTTTTAAATGAAGAAGAATTAAAAAAACTAGATCAAGAACTTGATTCTTCTGATTTAAATAATGCACTTGGTCTTATTGAAAGTTCTACAACTGAAAGTTTGGATCATTTAGAAGAAGATATTAAAGAATTTATAGAAGAGGAAGATAAATCAAGAGGAAAAGAAAAATCTTCTATAAAAGATAAAAAACCAAGTGATGTTTCCAATCCTTTTTTAGCTCTTTTTGGTTTTTATAATGAAAAATCAGAAAAGAAAAAAGAAGATCAAAAAGATTCAAAAATTGAAGAAATTAAAAAAGATGATTGGGTTGAAGAAAATTATTTAAGAAAGTTTTATATCTTTGATACAAAAGAAACAACTTACAAATTTTTTGATTTATATAAAAAAGCACATAGAATGCCAAGTTTTCCATTTCCTCCTTTATCAATACATCCTTTTGAAAGAAAGTAAAAATGTAAGTGAGTTTATACTCTATCTAAAAATAATAAATGAAAAATCTTTTTTAGAAAAGGTTAAATATTTTTAATTCTTAGATTTTTTATGAAAAAGAAGAAAAAAAATATTGAAAATAAAGTAAAGGAAGCTTCTAAAAAATTTAGACGTAGTAAAAAATGTCCAAAAACAAAGAATAAAGAACACAATAAAGAAAATACTAAGAAAGCACAAAAACCAAAAAAAGGAACAAATTCTGAGATAAAAATTATTAAATTAGGTTCTGAAAAATCAAATCCTAAAATTCAATTAGAAGAAGAGGAGTTTGATGAATTTAATCCCTTATCTCAATTTTTAGCAAACCCTTGGAAACAAGTTTCTTTTGAAGCTAAAGAAAGTTTTTCTTTGACTAATTTAGAAATAAATCTTCCCGAGAATGAAGAAGATAATAAAAATTTAAAACCAATCAATTACATGAATTCTCCTGCTTCTAAAGAAGGTTTGTATATTGCTCCTGGAAGTGATACTAAAATAGAGAATTCTTGGAAAAGTGAAGAAGAAAAAAAGTTTGATAATCAAAAAAGACTTTATTCTAAAAATCAATCTGAGAACAATGAAAATGATTTAAAATATGTTAAACCAGAAGATACTATTAGAACAGATTATTTTAATAAGAAAAAATTTGGAGATTGAGAAGTTTAATAAATGATTAATTCTTAATTTTATTGAAGTGAAAAATGGCAGATTATACAAATAATTTTTATGAATCAGGTTATGCTAGTTTTGATCCAAAAGAAAATATACCTCATTATTTAGGTTCTAAACTTGCTGAAGCTTCTAGTATGGGTATGGCTCTTGATCCTCGTTCTGCAAATCAACTTGCTGAACTTTCTAGAAATTTGAATACAGGAGTTATCCCTGTAGAGATAGGGTCAATAGATATGACTACTTTTGATACAATTCCTAAAGAACATTTTAAGGAAATGCGTAGAAAAGCAAAACTTACGGGGGCTAAGGTTTCTTTACATGCCCCTATTCAAGCAATGGACCCTTCAGGTTTTGGTGAAAGAGGTTGGGAAGAAGGACAACAAGAAGTTGTTGAAAGACAATTAAAAAGTGTTATGGATAAAGCAGCAATTATTGATTCTAGTGGAAATATGCCTGTAACAATTCATGGTTCGAATTCTGCTGGTTCAACTTTTAAAATGGTAAATGGAAAAAAAGTTTATGATCAGTTAATGGCTGTTGACCGAACAACAGGACAATTAATACCAATTAAAGAAGATATTAAATACTATCCTACTGGAGAAATTAAAGAAAAATTCCTCTCCCCCAAAAAACAATTAGATATACAAAATAAATCTAAATGGAGTGATGATTTGTCTCAAATAGAATTTAGTCGTGAAAATGCTGAGAAGATTATGAATGAAACACATTCAACTTCTAGAGCTCTTTTTGCAGAAATGAATTCTGCACCTTATACTGGAAAAAAATTTGATAAAGCTTTAAATTCTGAACAAGAAAAAGAAATTAGAAGATTACATTCTGCTGCAGAATATATTCAAGATGCTGAAATGAAAGTGCAGAATCTTTTTAGTAAAGCATATGAATTTGCTAAAAAAGACAATAATCAAACACAAATAGATCATTTAAATGAAATTTCTAAAAGATATGCTAGTAACTTAGGAATGAAAGAGGGGGTTCCCAGTTTAAATAGTTTTAATCCAGATACTCAATCGAAAGCTCTTTTTGAATTACTTCATGGTTTAAAGCCCGTATATCCTAAACTTTTTCAACCAGTAGAAGAATTTTCAATTGCAAAAGCTTCTGAAACTTTTTCAAATGTTGCTTTGCATTCTTTTAAAAAACATGGAGAAGGTGCTCCAGTTGTTTCAATTGAAAATTTGTATCAAGGAATGGGATTTTCTCAATCAAAAGATTTAAATAATTTAGTTGAAGAGAGTCAAAAAAAGTTTATAAATAAAGCTGTTAAGGATGGTTATAGTCAAAATGAAGCTGAAAAAATGGCTAAAAAATTAATTGGAGTAACTTTTGATGTAGGTCATTTGAATGTTTCTAAAGCAAAAGGTTTTAGTAATAAAGATTTGATTAAAGAAACTGAAGAAATTAGAAAAAATGTTAAACATGTTCATTTAACAGATAATTTTGGTTTTAATGATTCTCATCTTCCTATTGGAATGGGAAATGTTCCTGTAAAAGAAATGTTAGAAGCATTAGGTGAAGAAGGTAGCAAAGCTAGAAAAATTAATGAGGTTGGAGGATGGTTTCAACATTTTAAAACAAATCCTTTTAGTCAAATATTAGAAGCTGCAGGTAGTCCTATTTATTCAAGTGGAGTTGGTCCTTACTGGTCTCAGACAGGTGGTTTTCAACAAGGTTATCTTGGAGGTTATGGAAGTATGCTACCTGATATGCATTATCAAATGTTTGGAGCAGGATTTTCACAATTACCTTCTGATTTAGGAGGTCAACGTGCTGGTGCTCAAGGAAGTAGAATGTCTGGAAATTCTATGGAATAGAGAAAAACATAAGTTCTCCTTTGCTAACCCTCTCATAGAATAATTTGTTTCAAGAATTATAAAAACTAAAATTTAAAAAGACAAATTACTTGTTTTTATTATAAAAAGATGGTGACAAAAAAGAAAAAAGTTAAAATGCCTAAAGGTAAGAAAAAAGTTTCTAAAAAATCAGGCAGTAATACATCTCCAAAATTACGGAGTAAAAAGAAAGATAAAATTAAATTACCTACTTTAAATTTGAAAACTGATCATGAAATTGCAACTGATTTTTCTGTCAAAGTTTATAAGAAATTTACTAAAATAATTAAATCAATTGTTTTATTCGGAAGCACCACTGATAGAAAAACTTCTCCTGGTTCAGATATAGATATTATTATTATTATCGACGATGTTTCTCTTAATTGGGATCAGGAATTAATTGCTTGGTATAGAGAAGAATTAGAGAAAATTATTGAAACAAATCCTTACAAAGTAAAACTTCATATTAATACAATTAAATTAAGCACTTGGTGGGATGATTTAATGAAAGGGGATCCTGTTGTTTTAAATATTATTCGTTCTGGTTTTCCAATTATAGATGCTGCTGGTTTTATTGAACCCTTAAAACATCTAATGATTAAAGGAAAAATTAAAGGAACTCCTGAAGCAATTTATCAGTGTTTACAAAGAGCACCGACACACATTGCTAGAAGTAAAGCAGCTGAACTTACTGCTGTAGATGGTTTATATTGGGCAATGGTTGATGCTGCACATGGAGCTTTGATTGCTGCAAATTATTTTCCTCCATCACCAGAACATGTTATAACTGATTTAAAAGATGCTTTTGTAAAAAGAAAATTATTAAAAGAACGTTATTTAAAGTGGTATAAAGATATGTATTATCTTCATAAGGATATTGATCATGGTAAGATTAGAGAAATAAAAAGTTCTGAAATTGATATTTGGCAAAAACGTGCTGAAGATTTTATGGAAACGATGATCACTTTAACTCAAAAAATAATTAGTTCTAAATCTAAAAATTAAAGTCCTTGAGTAAGTTGTTCTAAAGATTTCTTTTTTAATTCTTCTCGAATTGGATTAGATAATTCGTCAGTTTTTAATCCTAAAAGTAACTCGTATCTTTGATAAAAAGGAGCTAAATTTTCTAATTCTTTTCCTATTTCTTCTTTTCTTTCTTTAGATGTTTTAGTCATTTCAAATTCTTTTTGTAAATCATTTAATTTACTTAATACATCACCTAGTTTTTT
>JAYENS010000003.1:0-5384 GCA_034722215.1 Nanobdellota archaeon | reverse complement strand
CCCAAACCAAAATATTTCCAAATAAATCATTTATTCCCTCAAGTTCTTCTATTTCAATATTTTTCCACCTATCAATTGTTTTTTTTAACGTCAACATATATTCCTCTAAAAATGAAGGGATACTTTTTATTCTAGAATTAATCCCATTTAACCTTATTTTAGGGTCTCTAGGATCTTTTAAAAAAAGATAAAGTAAAGCATTTATTAAAGTTGAACCTATATTTGGTTTTTGTTCATAATCAAATAAATTATTATATTTTAATTCATTAGAGAAAATTATTTTTTTTAAACTTAATTCCATTAAATCTAGGTCAATTTGTTTATTAAAATCTAAATCTTCATTTTTTAAAATTTTGAGATCAGTAATTATTTTATTTGCTTTTTCAATGTCTCTGGAAAATCTTTCTTTAGTTAATCTTGGTAAAATATTATCTTTTTCATGAATTCCAGCATTTGTTGCATCAATTGGATCTCCTAACATAAATTCTTTATATTGTTCAACTATTTTATTATAATTCATAATATTTGTAAAATAACTACTTATATAAATTTATTTGCAATTTGAATAAAACTCAAATTTCATTTCAATTTAAAAGAAGAAGCATTTTTATTATCAGAAAGATTGAATTTTTGAGAGTGAAACGTGGTCGACCGAAGGGAGAAGTCAAGAAGTCATCGTTAAAATAGAAAGAGATTTAAGTATCAAATAAATAATTCTTTTATGACAAAAAAGAAAATTTCAAAAATTCATATTGTGGGAATCTATGGTTCTGGGAAATCTACATTAGCAAAAAAATTATCTGCTTTATTAAAAATAAAAACTTACGATTTAGATGAAATAAAATATAAAAGAAAATATGATATAATTCGACCTGTGAAAGAGCGACTGAAAAAAGTAAAAGAAATTTCAAATAAAAGCTCTTGGATTACTGAAGGAGCTTGGACTTCTTATGCTGTCGAATTATATAAGAAAGCAGATTTAGTAATTTTTTTGCAAATTCCTAAGTGGACTTTATACAAAAGAATTTTCTCAAGACATTTTAAAAGAAAATTCCATAATTATAAATATCAAGATAATGGAATTAAATCGACATATAATATTATGAAAAAAGTCCACCAATATTATCAAGACCCAGAACATTTTATGACTTTAGATTCCCACAAAGATTATCTAAAAAAATATGCTAAAGAATTTTTGATAATTAAAAATAACAAAGACATAAAAGAATTGATAAAAAAGATTAAAGAGATGACTTCTTGATTAGACATAACATCTGGATTAATGATTTTAACAATAAGTCTTAATTTTTAAATGACAAGTATTAAATAGTCTTTACTTTTTACAATTCTATGGGATCAAAAACTATTAAAAAAGTTTGTAATTATTTAGAAAATAATAAGGAAATTAGTTGTGATTTTAATGGAAAAAAGCTGAACGATTTGGAAGAGATTTTAAATATTGCAAAATCAAGATTTCAAAAAATTGAAAATGTTGATTTTTTTGAATTTGGCTCACAGGAATGGAATCCTTCACATTATGGACCAAGATCTGGAATGGGGGCTCATTTTATGGGAACAATAATTAATTTATCATATAAATGCTTTGATGCTTTTAGTGAGCCTAAAGATTTTGATGCAAATATTGGATTAATTGATGCGTATAAAACAGCAGAAAAACAAGAGTCTAAATATAATGGATTAATCGTTAAATATAAAGATTCGATTTTTTGGGAAGCAAAAGAAAATTTTGAATCTTTGAATAAAAATAAAGATTTGTCAGATACTTTTGTAATGACAAGAAACGAAGAATATTTTAAAAATTTTTATGAATTTTATGAAGGTGTTGATTTGAATGAATTAAAAAAAGAGATTGAAAAATTCTCTATTGACGACTACGATAAAATAAGTGAAAAGATTAACGAATCTTCAAATCCCATTGTTTATTCTAACAATGTTTTAAACGCTCCAAATTTGACAAATAAGTTTAATTTTTGGAATATTGAAAATACTTTTCATATTCATTCGGGTAATATTCATGAATTATCTAAAAACTTAGGTGTTAATTTGGGTTGGAGATTTTCTGTTAGCAAGGGAGAGAAGTTTGACATGAAAAAGGAACTTATTTATAATTTTAAATCTATGTTTGATTTGTTTAATTATAATATAAATATACAAAATAATACTTTTAGATATTTTCTTTTTTGGAACTCCTAATAATTATTTCTATAAATTTCCTTGAACATCGCAATTAAGAAAAGTTGAATTTTTGAAAATGAAGCGAAGCGACATCCAAAAATTCAATTTAGATAGAAAAATCTATCTCAAAATATTTACAAAGGAAATAAACAATTTTGTAATTTAATTTTATTATTTTTTTGAAATATTATTATTTCTTTCAATATCTTCTTCTTGTTTTAAAGGATTTTTTTTATCTGCAACATTAAAATAATCATAAAAAAGTTCTGAAAGAGCTAGAATATTTGTGTGACCTTGTTTTTTTGCTTTTAGTAAACCTAATTGAAGAAATCTGTGAATATGATCATAAGCTTTGTTTCCTCGAATTTTTACAATTACAGATTGTTTAATTGGTTGTTTGTAAGCAATAATTGCTAGTGTTTCTTGTTCTGCTTTTGTGAATTCATTTGAACCAGAAGCTAATTTATTTATGATTGAATGAAATTCTGAACGAACATCCATTTTCCATAAATTATCTCTTTCAATTATGTCTAAGGCAGAATCTTCTGTTTTGTATTTTTCTTTTATTTTTTCAATACAATCTTTAATTACAAGCGTGTTTAAATCTGAAAGTTGAATTATCTCTTCAATAGAAAGAAATCTTCCTGAGATAAATAAAATCGCCTCGATAAGTTTTGTGTTCTCTTTTTGTTTAGACCAATCAATCTCCTCTATTGTTTTACTGTTTATTTCCATAAAGAATTCAGGTAAGGAGGGTTTTTAAAAATTAAGTTGTTAGTTTTATAATGAAAAGAGGTCTAAAAATATTTTTTATTATTTTAATTTCTTTAATAGTTTTACTTTTCTTAATTAGATTGATTTCTCCAAGAGAAATTGATGATGTTAATCCTTTTAGGAATTGTGAAAGAGAATATTTGGAAAAAGCAGATGTCTTTTGGGTGATTCCTTATTATAAAGAGATTCGTATTTCAGATAATGAATCTTGGTGTAAAGAAATTGCTTTGATGAATAAAACAATTGGTATGCATGGATATACTCACGAGTATCACGAGTTTGAAGATAATCTTTCTGTTGTAGATATTGAAAAAGGAATGGAAATTATTTATGATTGCTTTAATTCTTATCCTGAGATGTTTAAAGCGCCGTACCTTGCTTTGTCCAAAGAGAATAAAATTTTATTGGAAGAAAAAAATTTAATTGTTAAAGGTATTTTTAATCAATGGATTCATAAAGTTTATCATTGTAGTGATTCAGGAAGATTCTCAAATAAATTTCATGATATTTTTTAAATTTAGTTAATTACTTACAAAGTATGACTAGTCATACTTTTTCAAAAAATGTAAGTAATTATTTTACATTCTAAAAAATTAAATAGGGATAAAAAATTAAAATAAAATTTTCCCTACTTTTATGAATCAAAAATTTTAATTACCATAAAGACAATTTCCATTATGTCCTTGTTTCATTTGTAAATCTTTATTCATTTTTTGTCCTGTTCCATTTCCGGACATTTTTCCTTGACCAAGACCAAGTTTGGCTCTTAATTCCGAAGCTTTTACAAAATCTCCTGAAATTCCTGCTTCGTGTGCTTCTACAAATAATTCAAAATTATCTGCATTTATTTTATTCAAAACTCCTGGTTGTTTTCCATCTTCTGTTATTAATAAAACCCAAGCATTATAATCAAGATTATCAAAAACTTGTTCCATTGCCTCGTGTCTGTCTTCAGAATAATTCGGACCTGTTGTAGAATAATCTCCTTGATAAGCTACAACAAGACTAATTCCAAAAATAGCCACAATTCCGAGCGCCATAAGCCCCATTATTTTTTTATTTTTCATTTTTTAACCTCCTTTTAGTTGTTTATGATTAATAGAAATAAATTTTCTTTATAAGTAAGAAGAAATTAAAATGTACATTTTATATCTATTTTAAAATATAAATCTTTTTAAATAACAAAGTTCTTAATAATTAAAGATGAATGATTTAGTTAAAAAAATTGGAGGAGGTATTTTAGGTTTTACAATGATGTTTCTTCCTATGAAAAATTTATATGGCCAGACATCTGAAAATATTTCTAAACAAGATTCTTCTTCTATCTCTGTTGCAGACCCAAATCCTTGGCAATATTCTTTTGGAACTAGTTCAATGAGCCCTCATGATCCTGATTTTAAAGATGCTTTTGGATCTTATTTTGCAATTACTGCAAATGCTGAAAAAAAGATTGAAGGAAATCTTTATGCTAGAGTTGTTGGGAATATTGGTTTTGGAAGTTATAAGATAAAAGGAATACAAACTGTTAGAATTAATCAAAAAGAATTTGGAGTCTTTGGAATTTATAATTTAGGAAATTTTTCTATTGGAGTAGGTCCTAAAATAGTTTCAACTACTCTTGGAGGAGAATATAGCACTATGACTCAATTTGGAACAGTTACTTGGAAAAATTTTGATAAAGAGAAATATTCAGGATTAGGTTTGTCTTTGATAATGGAATATTTAATTAAGTTAAAAGGTCGTATTTCTTTAAAACCTATGGCAGAATATTCTAAAGTTGATGATGCAAATGAAGAAGCAGACCTTGGTTCTACAAAATTTGGAGTTGTACTAGTTTTTTAAATTTTAATCTCTCCAAATTGCCAACCGAGGAAACCCGATGTTTTCCTCGCGCTCCTTCCTTGAATATTTGAACGGTGATTTCTTATTGAGTGAGCCCTCGCCTGAAATCACAAAAAGATTGGCCTCTAAACCTTAATCTTTCCAAATTGCCAATCTTTTAAAATTTCACGAGCTGCCTTGTCTTCGTCAACTATTCCTTTTGGTTTCATGAAACCCTTTTTCTTTCCAATCTCTTCAATTAATTCTTCTGAATCTCCTTTAGCTTTAATTTTATAGTGTTTTTCTAAAGCTTCTGGAAATTTTTTCATCAAATTTGCAACAACTATATCTGGTTCTTTGATTTGAGTGTAAGATTTTCCTCCAAATAAACTGTGATTTGCTATTTTTTCTTTATCTGTAAGAGAATATTGATTATCAGGAATTACTCCAGGGGAATCTATAAGAATAATGTCTTCTGAAAGTTTTATTTTCTGGACGTTTTTTGTAAAACCTGCATCTGCCCCAACTCCTGCTGCTGATTTTCCTGCTAATATATTCAGTAAAGAACTTTTTCCAGCATTATGATATCCAAT
>JAYENS010000002.1:0-6120 GCA_034722215.1 Nanobdellota archaeon | reverse complement strand
TTTAAAGATGAAATTAGAATCAATAAAAGAAAAACAAAATAATTTAGATAATTTAAAAAAATTAAATAAAGAAATTGAAAAGGATTTAATTTTTCTAACTACTCATGTTAGTGATTTAAATGATTCAATTTTAAAATATTCTACTTATGAAAAGATTTTTGAAGAAAAGTTAAAGGAACTAATTTTACTGCAAAGGGGGGAAAGGTTAGCAGATATAAAATTAGCAGAATCTAAAAAAGAAATTGAAGTTTTTTTGAATACAATAGAAGAATTAAAAAAAAGGATAATTAAAATAGAAAATTCTAAGATAAAATTACAAAAAATATCTGAAATAGAATTTTGGCTAAATAAAAATTTTACTCCTTTAATCTCATTTGTTGAAAGAAATGTTATGAATTCTCTAAAGCATGAATTTTCAAATTTATTTTCAGAATGGTTTAATATTCTTGTTCCAGAAGAATTTAATGTAAGACTTTCAGATAATTTTACTCCTATAATTGAACAGAAAGATTATGAAATTAGTTATCAATATCTTTCAGGAGGAGAAAGAACAGCAATTGCTTTGGCTTATAGATTGGCTTTAAATCAAGTTATAAATTCATTAATGTCTAAAATAAAAACAAAAGAATTAGTAATTCTTGATGAACCTACAGATGGTTTTTCTTCGGAACAGTTAGACAAAATGAGAGAAGTTTTAGATCAATTAAATGTTAAACAATTAATTGTTGTCTCACATGAACAAAAAATAGAAAGTTTTGTAGAAAATGTAATTAGATTCAAAAAAGAAAATGGGATTAGTCGCAAAAGTCTTTAGAATAATATTTTGGATTTAATTTTTCACCAGTTGCTTTTTCAATTAATTTATCCCATTTATATTTTTGACCATGTTCAAAAATTTCTTTATTGAGGTATTCTCCAACTTTTTTATTTGAATAATCAAGACTATTATTTGAAGAATCTTCAAGAATTTTTTCTTTAATATAATTATTTATTTGAGAAGCAAGAACATTTCCTAACAAATAATTATGATAATAAACTGGAGCTCCTACAATATGAATTTTTGATGCCCAATCAGGTTTATCTCTATAAAACTCAATCATTTGATATTTTTTTACTAAATCCCACCAGAGTTTATTCAAATCTTGATCAGGATTTTTATATAATTCTCTTTCAAAATTAAACATTACTTGAGACCATCTAGAGAATACAAGTTGTTTTAATTTCATTTTCTTATATAAATCTTCATTTATCTTTTCTAATTTCTCTTTGTTAAATCCATAAAATTTCTCTAAAAAAGTTCTGTTGAATATATTTCTTTCAAATAAAAGCGCTATTGCTTCTGTAACAAAAGTATGAGCAGAACTTTTTAACAAAAAAGGAAGATCTGTATAAACGTATCCTTTATCATAAACAGCATGACCTAGTTCATGTAAAGTAGTTTCAGCCCAATAGGCATCGTTTTTTGTACTTTGAACAATTCTAACATCTCCTTCTCTATCCAAATCTATACAACAAGCGTGTTGATATTTTCCAGGTTTCTCATATAAATCACTTTTTTCTAAAATGTCTTTGACATTTAATCCAGCTTCTTCAAAAAATTTCTCACTTATTTTTATAACATCACTATTTTCTATTTCTTCTAATTTTAAATCAAAAATATCAGGACCTTCTTGAAAAAACAAGTCTTGGTAATGCCAAGGTTTCAAATCTTCTTTAGAAATTTTATATTTGTCAGTAAGAATTCTATCCATTTCTTCTTTAATTTTCTTAAAAGAATCTTTTGTTAAATTATTTAATTCTTCAAACGTCTCTTCAATCTCTTCTTCTTTTTGTTCTCCTAATTCTAAATGCATTTTATAATAATTTTCATAACCTAAATTTTTTGCAAGTTCATTTCTTAATTTTATTAATTCTAAGATTTCTTTTTCAACAATTTCTCCTTGTTTTTTACTTCCTTCCCAAGCCGCTTTTAATTTTTCAGAATCAGTTTCTTTTCTCAAAATATCTTTAATTTCATTATCAGTCAATTCTTTTTCTCCAACTTTTGCTCTGAACATATTAAATCTTTTTTCAATTTGAGTAGATTTTTCAAGAATTTTTTTTAATAAATCCATTTCTCCTTGAGAGCCTAAATAAGAATCATGTAAAACTTCAAGTTGTCTTTTTATAATAGGATCTTCATTAGATTTTTTAAGGAAATCTTTAATTTTCTCAAAGTTCTCTTTATTATGAAAGAAATCTTCCATTTCTAAAGCATATTTTTCATATTCTTTATAAAATTCCTCTTTTCCTGTAGTAATCGCGTTATAATAAGCAAAATAAGCCTTTTTCATCAAAGATTTTATACTATTATTTTGTTCTTCCAAGAATGATTTAACTTTTTTCATTAAAAAAATTGTACAGAAAACTTTATAAATCTTCTCAACTCCCAAATAATATAAATTCTAGGAATTTTAAGATGGATAAAGAGTTAGAGAAAAG
Organism: Nanobdellota archaeon; assembly: GCA_034722215.1. Classification (GTDB taxonomy): domain Archaea; phylum Nanobdellota; class Nanobdellia; order Pacearchaeales; family GW2011-AR1; genus GW2011-AR1. The sequence continues at coordinate 3,639 of JAYENS010000002.1, read as the reverse complement.
TATTATTAAATCAGGAACTACAATTTTAGGAATAGTTTGTAAAGAAGGAATTGTAATGGCTGCAGATACTCAAACAAGTGCTGGAAATTTAGTTGTAAATAAAAATAAAAAAAAGGTTTTTTCAGTAAATGATTATTTAGTTATTTCAGGTACTGGAATGGTTTCAGATATTCAAAGAGTTCCTAAATTTTTATCAGCAGAATTAAAATTAAGTCATTTAAAATCAAAAAAAAGACCTTCTGTAAAACAAGCTGCAAGTCTTTTAAAAAATTTTTCTTATCAAGGAATAAGACAACCTTCTACAATTCCTCAACAAGCAGGATTTTTATTGGCGGGATTCAATGAAGATGGAACAACAGAATTATATTCTATAGAACCTGCAGGAAGTTCAATGAAAGTTGAAGATTATGATGCAAATTTTGGTTCTGGAATGCCTTATGTTTTAGGTTTATTAGAAAGACAATGGAAACCCAATCTAACAATGGAACAAGGAATTGAATTAGCAAAAGAATCATTAAAATCAGCAACTCAAAGAGATATGGGTTCTGGGTATGGAATTGATATTTTTACAATTACAAAAGAGGGAATAAAAAAAGTAGTTAGTCAAATAATTGAACCAAACTACAAAGATCAATAAATAATTTTATATTAAAATGTTAGAAATCTTAAAAAACATTACAGAAAGATTACCAGGTCAAATTTGTGAAGCAAATTTTGAAGGTGCAAATATAGTTCTGTACACAAAAAATGAATTGTTTTTCAAACAAGGAGAAAGAAGAATAAAAGAGATAGTCAATGACATAAAAAAAAGAATTGAATTAAGAGCAGATACTAAAATTCTAAAGGATAAAGAATTTGTAGAACAAAAAATAAGAGAAATTGTTCCAGAAGAAGCAAAGATAACAGAAATTTTATTTGATATTCATAGAAGTATTGTAGTAATAGAAGCAAAAAAACCAGGTTTAGTTATTGGAAAACGAGGTTCAATTTTAGAGGAAATAAAAAAAGAAACATTATGGTCTCCTCAAATTCAAAGATCTCCTGCAATAAGATCAAAAATAACAGAAAATATTAGAAGTGTTCTTTATGCAAAAAATAGAGATAGAAGAAAATTTTTACATAAAACAGGAGAGAAAATATACTCTAATTGGACACAAGAAAAATCAGATTCATGGTCAAGAGTTTCTGTTTTAGGATCAGGAAGACAAGTAGGAAGAAGTTGTTTCTTACTTCAAACAAGAAATTCAAATATTTTACTAGATTGTGGAATAGATGTAGCAAGTTCAGGAGAAGATAAATTCCCTGTTTTTGATATCCCAGAATTTGATATTTCCAAATTAGATGCAGTTGTTTTATCTCATGCACATTTAGACCATTCAGGATTATTACCTTATTTGTATAAAATGGGTTATCAAGGACCTGCTTACATGACTGCTCCAACAAGAGATATTGCTTCTCTATTGTCTTTAGATTTTATAGGAGTTTCATATAAGCAAGCTACAAAGCCTTTATTCTCTTCAGCAGACGTAAGTGAAATGGTAAAGCGAACAATTTGCTTAAACTACGGGGAAGTCCATGACATAGCTAAAGACATAAGAATAACTCTTTACAATGCAGGTCATGTTTTAGGTTCTTCACAAATTCATATTAATATTGGGAATGGTTCTCATAATTTTGTTTATTCAGGAGATATAAAATACTCAAAAACAAGATTATTAGATCCTGCAGTGAATAGATTTCCAAGAGTAGAAACGATTCAACTTGAAGCAACTTATGGAGGTAAAAACGATATTTTGCCCTCGAGAAAAGAAACAGAAGAAAAATTTCTTCAAGTAGTAAGGGAGACTATTGAAAGAGGCGGGAAAGTTCTTTTACCAGAATTAGGTTTAGGACACGCTCAAGAAACTTTACTAAGGGTTGAAGAAGCAATAAGAACAGGAGAACTTCCAGATGTTCCAATGTATGTCGATGGGATGATTGGAGATATTAATGCCATCCATACTGCTTACCCTGATTTCTTATCTGCAAATGTAAGAAATCAAATTTATCAAGATAATAATCCTTTTACTTCAGACATTTTCAAAAGAATAGGTTCTCATCAAGAAAGAAAAGAAGTAATCGAAGGTGGGCCTTGTATTGTTATAGCAACTTCAGGTATGCTTGTTGGGGGAGCTTCAGTAGAATATCTTAAACACTTTGCAGAAAATGAAAATAATACTTTAATTTTAAGTTGTTATCAAGGACCTGGTTCTCTTGGAAGGAAATTACAAGATGGGGATAAAACAGTTGTTGTAGAAGACGAAGGAACAACAAAAAGAATAGAGGTTAAAATGAAAGTTCTTTTAATGAATGGATTGAGTCCACATTCTGATAGAAATGAATTAATGAATTATATTAAAAATATGCAGCCAAGACCTAAGAGAATTTTAGTAAATCACGGAGAAGTTTCAAAATGTTTAGATCTTGCATCTTCACTTTACAAAGCCAATAGGATTGAAACAAATGTTCCTCGTGGTTTAGAAACTTTAAGGCTACGATAATATTTAAAAAGTATTTTTTCTATATTATCCTAATGAAAACATTTTCAAAATTAGTTGTAATAACTCTTTTATCCTTAGCACCTCTTTTTACTAATGCTCAAAATAAAATAAATCATTCAAAATATCTTTTTGATAGAGTTACTTATCAAGGAAAAGATACTCTAAAATACGAAGATTACACTTTTAATTATAATTCTATTGCAGATTTAAAGTTAGCTATTAATGAATATGGTGATTTTCTTTGTTTAAAAAATATAGAAAAATTAAATCATAAAAAGGTTATTGAGATGTCTTTAAAAGAATTAGATAAAAATGAAGATAAATATCTAAATCTAATAAGTGAGATTCAACCTTTTTTAGAATCTGCTATAAGAAAGAAAAAAGGGGCCATTATAAATTTAAAAGGTGATTTGTAAATTAAAAAATAATAAAAATAAGTTCCCTAAAATTACTAAAGGGTATTGAAATTATATTCTGATTTAATAATCAGGCAAATTTTCTTTTGGAGTTTCTGCAGGTTTTTCTACAGGCGCATCTTCAGTATTTGAAGGTGCATCCTTAGGTGTTGCTGATTCTTCTGGTTCTGCTTTCATTTCGTCTTCAGAAATTGAATTGATCATTTCTTTGAACTTAGGAAAGTCTTTTGCCAAAATTCGTACACCGGCTTTAGTAAAACCAGTATATCTATCAGAAGTAATAAATTCTCTTACTGTCAAACCTCTATTTCCTCCAAAATCATCGATTCTGACCATAATGTCAGAAGTATCGTTCTTTTGGATTTTTCCAATATCTTTTTCCATCTTAGTTTTTGTATGGTATTTAATTATATTAAGAAATGAAGAGAGTTATTTAAAGGTTTTTATTGAAGAATTTAAAAATCCAGTAAAAGAAAAACTCTTCGGAGGCCTTAACATCTGTTTAAAGGTTCGCTCGTTGCACTTCGCTCTCCCAAATTTTCTTTGAAAAGTTCGCTTTTTATAAGTTATTACTGTATTAAATAGAACTTGCATGAATGAAGTTCATTTAATACCTGTTAAGTGAAATTTGAGAAGGTTCTATTGAGTAGCTTTTTCGGAAAGCGCATAAACTTTTTCATTAA
>JAYENS010000001.1:0-6159 GCA_034722215.1 Nanobdellota archaeon | reverse complement strand
TTCTGGGAAAGTTGTGATAGGAGAGGAGCTTTTAACTGATTCTTCAAACTTCACGAATACTTTGAAAGTTATTGGAGATGCAAATATAACAGGTTATGTTTATTCAAAAAACCAAGTAGCACAAGTTCATAGAGAAGCAAACATAACAGCAGGGGCAATAGATACATGGTATAATTTAACTTGGGATTTAGAAGTTGCAGATGAAACAACAAATGGATGGTATAACTTAACAGATTCAAATTCTTCAGTTACAGTAGTTGGTTTTGATGGAATTGTAAGAGTTCAAGGTTGTTTACATCCTTACAATGATAATATTGGAAATCAAATAGCAACAATATATGCAAGAGTTTTAGTTAATGGAATAGAAGCAAGATGTTTACAAGCATCAACAACAAAAGAATTTAAAAGTTCTGCAACAGATATTTTACCCTATATTGGAACAGTTAGAGTTAAGGATGGAGATGTAATAAATGTTCAATGGAGAACAACTAATACAAATTTAATGTTAAAAGGAAAAACAATTTTTGATAATCCTGTTTCAGCAAGTGTAAATTTTGAAAGGATAAGTGGTTTAGATGAATAAATATTTAGAAGGAACAAAAGAAAAAAATATTTTGAGAGAAGTAGAAGAAGCTATCATAGAATATGAAAGAAGAATTGAAAGTTTAGTTTATATGAAAGATGAACTTGGGAGAATATTAAAATGAATAAAAAAGTATTAGCTTTAATGTTTGGAATTATCTTATTAACCGGAATAACAACAGCAGGACTATTTGATTTTTTTAACAAAGAAAAAAAACTTCCTTTTAATATTACCCAAGACTTTAATAAAAAGAAGATGACACTTCCAACTAAAGATATATGTGATACTAAAAATAGTTTATCAATTTCTTTATTTAAAAAACCAACAAAATGTTTAGATTATAAAGTAACAAATAAAATAACAAATAAAATAACTTATTCAGAAATAGATTTATCTTCAAGTAATTATTTTAAAGAAAATTCACAAGGTATAACAAAATTTAGTAATAATTAAAAAAGATTGTAATTTTAAAATAGTTATGAAACTATATAAATAAAATTGTTTTAAAGAATTTATGAATAATGAAAAATGGGATACTATTGAACGATTTAAACTTAAAGCAGAGTTCTTTTTATTAAATAATATTAAAGCTTTTATCAAAGATTATAATGATACTTATTATTCTTGTGATATTTTAATTGTAGGAGATGCAAAATTATTTATTTATGATTTTATTAAAAAGAAAAAGAAACAATTATTATGGATTGATATAAAACAATTTTTAGAATACGAGGTTAGAAAATGATAAATAATTCTAAAAAAGAAAATAACAAAATCTTCATACCAAAACAAAGATTAAATAAATTAATCAAAAGATTTCCAGGAGCTGAAAAAGAAATAAGAGAAAAGATAGAATTTTGGACTAAAAAATTTAATAATAATCCTGAAGATGCAGAATTTAAAGAATATAAATTCTATTTCTCAAAGATTGGAGAGGTAATTTATTTTGATTATCCTAAAGAAGAAAAGAATGAAAAAATTGATAAAGAAAAATCTGCATACTTTATCTTTGAAAAAGAAGGACAAGCACAAGCTTTTATTAAAGAACAACCATTATTTTATGATAGAGGGGATCTATTTTGGTTATGGGATTTAGAAGAAAAGAAATGGAGTATTAAAGATAAAACAGATATATTAAATGGAGTTAAAAAAATTGGGGTTAATACAATAAATTCTAGAGAGAAAACTGAAATATTAAATGCCTTACAACAAGTTGGCAGAGAAAATATGCCTGAAGAAATTCCAAAAGAAAGTATTCAATTTAAAGATAAAATTATTAATATTAAAACAGGGGAAGAATTTAAATCTTCTTCAAAATATTTTTCTACAAATCCAATCCCTTGGAGTATTGGAGAAACAGAAGAAACTCCAACAATGGATAATTTATTTAAAGAATGGGTTGGAGAAAAATATGTTAAAACATTATATCAAATATTAGCTTACTCTTCTTGTTCAGAACAATTTCTACAAAGAATGATAGCACTTGTTGGAGGTGGTTCTAATGGTAAAGGAACTTTTATTAAATTATTAAGAAAATTTATAGGTCAAGATAATTGTACTTCAAGTGAATTAGCATTACTATCTACAAATAATTTTGAGACATCTATGATATATAAAAAACTTGTTTGTGAAATGGGAGAAGTAAGTTATAATGATTTAAAAAATACAAATCAAATTAAAAAGATTTCAGGAGAAGATGAATTAAGATATTGTTTCAAAGGTAAAACTCCTTTTAGTGATTTTAGTCCAACTACTTGTTTAATAAATACAAATTCATTACCAACTACTGGAGATAAAACAGTTGGATTTTATAGGCGTTGGTTAATTGTTGATTTTCCAAATCAATTTCCAATTAAAAAAGGAATCATTGAAAGTATCCCTGAAGAAGAATTTAATAATTTAGCTAAAAAATGTGTTACTTTATTAAAAGAAATGTATGAAGATCATAAATTTGAGAATGAAGGAAATTATCAAGAAAGAATGGAGAGGTATGAAGAAAGGAGTAATCCAGTTATGAGATTTGTTGAATTATCTTGTGAAGAAAATTTTGAAGGATATATTTCTATTAAAAATTTTAGTAAACATTTAAATAATTTCCTAAAAGAAAAGCATTTAAGAGTAATAACTCCTAAAGAAATAAAGAAAAATTTAAAGGATGAAGGTTTTGAAATAAGGCGTGGAACTAAAGATTATGTTACAGATACTTATATTTTTAACCTTTCATTTAAAACTTTTGTGCAAGAATAAATACTTTTGTGCAAAAATATACCGTTTATACCAAATATACCAAAAAATCAAATTAGCTCCTTACGTGTAAATCGAGTTGTAAAAAATGGTATAAACGGTATAAAGTGTATATTTTTGCATAAAAGTACAAAAAAACCAAAAAAAGGGATAAAAAATGGGAAAAAAACCAAAAAAATGGATAAAAAATAATAAAAAATGAGAAAAAAACAAACAAAATTGAGAAAAAATAATAAAAAATGAGAAAAAAACAAACAAAATGGAGAATATATATAGATTCTTATACTTGTTATACCCAAAAAGAGTATAGAAAAAAAAGAAATAACATTTTAGATGAAGAAAATGGGAAAGAAGATTATAAAGGAAAATTATGTTATTAAAAAAATTCATATTCACAATCAGAAAAAATATCAAGTAATGCGGATTTAATTGCCAAATGAAATGTTATGGGTTCTAATTTCTAGGTTTTAAAACCTTTAGTCATCTCTTTTTTATATCAAACTCTCTGATTGTGATTTATAATTTTAAAATAAATGCAAAAGTTTATAAAGTATAAAAAATATAAAAGTATATGAAAAAAACCACAATAAAAATTTCATGGGATCTAAGTCAGCAATTAACAAGACTTGCTTCTCATTTATCAGAGCAAAAACAAATGAGAATAGATAAAGATAGTGTTATAAGGTATTTATTAAACTTTTACGAAAAAGCTCCTCAAAATGCTTTAAAATCAAAAATAGGGGTATTTAAGAAATGAAATCAAGTCATTATATTGAATATGAACAATTATTAAAACAAAATAGAAAAATAGTAAAATTACAAAAATTAAATGTAGTTTTAATTCCTAAGAAACATTTTAAGGTAGTTGGTTCATTTTTAATCATTTTAGGAATTTTAACAATCCCAATTCCAGGAATAACTTTTCCTTTAATCATTTTGGGCTTTTATTTTTTAGGTTTATCTAAATATCATTTTTTAGAAGAAATTGAAAGAAAATGGAGAATATCTAAATTAAGGAAATTAATGAAATGAAACCAAAAGAAGTTAAAGGAGATAATCTAAAAAATGATTGGATGTCTTTTTGGGTTGAAATAGAAGATCAAGACAAGGAGGAAAATAGATTTTAAAATGAGAAAAAATAGAAACAAAATAAGAGGTTCTTGTGGAGGAACTCCTAAAAGAGATGGGAGTGGAAAAGGAACAGGAAACAGAACTAAAAAAAGAAAAGAAGATTCCAAAAGATAAATACAAAGGAGGACACAAAAAAATGGCATCATTAAAACAAGAAGCAAAGGATTACATACCAAAGCAAACTTTAAATATTGCAGATTTAGATCGTGTTGATATTTCATTTCCATTAGTGGAAAAAACAGGAATAGATAAAGATGGTAAAGAATTTGAATATAAAGTTATGGTTGTGAATGAACAAGAATACAGAGTTCCAAATTCTGTTTTAGAAGAAATAAAAAAAATTTTGGATTTAAAACCAGAAGTAAATTTTGTTAATGTTTCTAAATCTGGTTCAGGAATGGCAACAAGGTATAATGTTAAAGTTGTAGATTAGTTCTGATTGAGAAGATTGTTCCTCTTAGGAACTATTTTACGACTAAGTTTTGATTTGTAGTTCCACTTAAAACAAGTGGAACTTATTTTTATTATTTTAATTAAATATTTAAATAAGTTACTATTAAGTTATTTATGAAAAAGTATATAATTTTTATGTTTGTATTATCTCTTTTAGTTGTTCCTCTTGTTTCTGCAGGAAATGTTGGATGTTCTTTATCTAATGATCCAGTTGCAATAAATACTTCAATAGATTTAGTTCAAACTTGTACTGCTTGTTCTTATGTTAATTTAACCTCTATTGAATTACCTAATGGAACTTCAATTTTTTATAATGAAGCTATGATAGAACAAGATATTCATTATTCTTATTCTTATTCTCCTCAATTAGAAGGGAAATATTTTTATTCAGTTAAGGGAGATAAAGATGGAAGTCCTGAAACAGAATGTTTTTATTTTTTAGTAACTCAAAATGGTAATCAAAACCCAGCAGGTTCAACAATTAATTTATTTGTTATTCTGTTTTTAATTTTTGTTGGAGGAATGTTATCTCTTTTACTTTATACAATTTTTCATTTAATACAATGGGATTTTGATGCTAAAGATTTAATTATGAATGTTTCTTCTTATTTTGTATTGTTTGCAGCTTACATTTTAGGTAAAACTTATTTAGGAAATTCTTTTATAGATAATTTTTTAGTTTGGTTAATTAGTGTTGGAGCATTAACAATGGTAATTTTACCTATCATTGCATTTTTCATTTCCTATGTTAAAGGAGGATTAAAATCAAATGAATAAAGATTATGGAACTTTCAGAGCATCTAAAAAATTTATGGATTCTTTAAAACTAAAACAAAAAACAATTCATGAAGAATTATGTAGAAGGGCAGGTTATCGTGTGCAAAAACCTTCTTTAGTTTCTGTTCAAAGATATTTATCTTTAGAATTAAGAAGGAAAACTTTATATTTTAATTTAAAAAATTGGGAAAAAGCAATAAATGAAACAAAAAAAATTCAAAAATAAGAAAGGTCAGGGAGATATAATTTATTTTGTAGTTGCAGTTATAGCTCTATTAATGTTAGCTCCCATAATGTTAAGGATAGTTAATACTTCATTAGATTCTTTTTCTGAATCAATAAATAATACTTCTGAAGTAGCATCAGATAATGTTGATTATATTCATACGACTTTTGTAAACTTTTGGGATGTTTTAATTGCATTAGCATTTTTAATAAATATTATTTTATTATTTGTATTTAGTTTTATGGTAGATAGTCATCCCATCTTTTCTTTATTTTATTTTATAAGTGTTATCATAACTTTAATGTTTTCACACACAGTTACAGCTCCAATTTCAATAATTTTTGGATTAAATTCTTTTTCAACAGAAGTTTTACAACTTCCCATTACAGATTTTATTATAACTAATTTTGATTTATTATTATTAGGAATAATTATAATTACTGGAATAATAATGTATGGGAAATTTAAAAGTGGTGGAAGTTATCAAAGATGAATAAAAAAATATTTGTTGTAATGTTATTAGGAATTTTTATGTTAAGTTTAGGTAGTGCTGAATTAATTGATGATGCACATGGACAATCTTTAAGTTATGATGTAAATGGAACTACTTCTTTAGGTGTTTTTTTTAAAGCAAATACAAATTTAATTTTTGTTGGAGTAACTAGAGAACATGATACTGTTACTACTAGAGCTATATTAAAATATGCTTCTAATGGAACTATTATTGAAACAAGTACAAATTTAA